>DATCEM010000491.1:0-13807 GCA_036510175.1 Solirubrobacteraceae bacterium
CCTCAACATGGGTCCCCACCACCCGGCGACCCACGGCGTCCTGCGTCTCCTGGTCACGCTCGAGGGGGAGATCGTCCGTGACCTGAAGCCGATCATCGGCTACGTCCACACGGGCATCGAGAAGACGTGCGAGGACAAGTCCTATTGGAAGGTCATCCCCTGCGTGGAGCGTATGGACTACGTGTCCTATTACTTCAACGCGATGGCCTTCTGCGGCGCCGTGGAGACCCTGCTGGGGGTCGAGGTGCCGCCGCGGGCGCAGTACCTGCGGGTGATTCACCTCGAGCTCAACCGGATCGCCTCGCACATGGTCTGGCTGGGCACCGGCGCGCTCGACCTCGGCGCGGTCTCGATGTTCTGGTACTGCTTCCGCGAGCGCGAGAACATCCTCGACCTGTTCGAGATGTCCTCGGGCCAGCGCATGCACACGCGGTATTTCCAGGTCGGAGGCGTGTTCGAGGACATCCCCACGGGGTTCGCGGCCAAGCTCAGGACGTTCCTCGACGGCATGCCCGGGCGCGCTGACCAGTTCGCCGATCTCATGGAGAAGAACGAGATCGTGCTCCGGCGCCTGCGCGACGTGTGCCCGCTCGACGAGCAGACCCTGCTGGGCTTCGGGGTCACCGGGCCGCTGCTGCGGGCCGCGGGGAACCCTTGGGATCTGCGCAAGGCCCAGCCCTATTCGAGCTATGACCACTTCGACTTCAAGATCCCCATCGGCACGGTGGGCGACAACTACGACCGCTACCGGGTCCGCCACGCCGAGATCTACGAGTCGGTGAAGATCATCGAGCAGGCGCTCGAGGGGCTGCCCGAGGGCGACCACATCACGACCGACCGCAAGGTCGCGCTGCCCCCACGGCACGAGCTCGCCACCTCGATGGAGGCGCTGATCCACCACTTCAAGCTCGTCACCGAGGGCTTCCGCGTCCCGCCCGGCGAGGTCTACTATCCGATCGAGGGCCCCCGCGGCGAGCTCGGATGCTTCGTCCGCGCCGACGGCTCGGCCAAGCCCGCTCGGGTCCACATGCGCGATCCGAGCTTCTCCAACCTGATGGCCTTCGCGCCGATGGTCAAGAACGGCTACATCGCGGACCTGATCGCCACCATCGCCATGCTCGACCCGATCCTCGGAGGAATTGACCGATGAGCCCGCGTCGCTCTCGCGAGGCGGCGCTCGAGCCGGCGCCGTCTGATTGGGACACCCCGGCGCTCCCACCCGTCCCGCGCTTCGGGCACGGGTCCCGGGTTCCCGGCTGGGACGACGCCGTCGACCTGACCAAGGAGCCCGCCGTCGTCCCCGACCTGGCGACCACGCCCGTCCCCGAGGGCCTGCGCCAGGAGATCGAGGACGCGATGGCGCGCTACCCCGATCGCCGTTCGGCCTCGATCCCCGCGCTCCACGCCGCCCAGGAGGAGCACGGCTGGTGCTCGCCGCAGGCCATCGATCAAGTCGCCGCCGTGATGGGCGTGACCCCGGCCTACCTGACCTCGGTGGCGACCTTCTACGACATGCTCGTGACCCATCCCAAGGGCCGCAACGACGTCTTCGTGTGCACGAACATCTCGTGCTCGCTGCGCGGTGCGGACGAGCTGTACGAGGCGATGCTCGACGCGGCGGCCGAGAATCCCGATGTCGACGTGCGCTCGTTCGAGTGCCTCGGCGCCTGCGACATCGCCCCGATGGCCTCGGTCAACGGCGAGTACGTCGGGCCGCTCGAGCCCGCGGACGCCGAGCGGATCGTCGCCGACCTGCGCGCCGGGCGACCGGTGCTCGAGGAGAAGCAGCTCAGGCGCCGGCCCTCCGCCGATCCGGAGGCGCGATGAGGAAGATCCTCTTTGACCGGATCGACGAGCCGGGGCTGAACACGCTCGCCGTGTACGAGCGCCGCGGCGGCTACGGCGCGCTGCGCAAGGCGCTCCGAATGACCCGCGAGGAGGTCCTCGACGAGCTCCTGACCTCCGGCATCCGGGGCCGTGGCGGCGCCGGCTTCCAGATGGGCAAGAAGGTCTCCTTCCTGCCCAAGGGGGACATGGACAAGTTCCTCGTGTGCAACGCCGACGAGTCCGAGCCGGGCACCTTCAAGGACCGCGAGCTCATGCAGAAGAGCCCGCACATGCTCGTCGAGGGGATCGTCATCGCCGCCTACGCGGGCGGAATCGACCACTCCTTCATCTACATCCGTGGCGAATACGACTACCAGGCCGACATCCTCGACGCGGCGATCGAGGAGGCGCGCGCCGCCGGCTACCTCGGGGAGCGCATCCTCGACTCGGACTTCTCCCTCTCGCTTGTGCTCCACCGCGGCGCCGGCGCCTACATCTGCGGCGAGGAGACCGGGCTGCTCGACTCGCTCGAGGGCAAGCGCGGCAATCCCCGACTCAAGCCCCCCTTCCCCGCCGTCGAGGGCCTCTACGACAGCCCGACGCTGATCAACAACGTCGAGACTCTTTCCACCGTCCCCCACATCATCACCATGGGGGGCGCCGAGTACGCGAAGATCGGCACCGAGACCTCGACCGGGACCAAGCTCGTGTCGGTATCGGGAGACGTCAAGCGACCGGGGAACTACGAGATCGAGCTCGGCATCCCCTCGCGCCAGATCATCTATGAGCTTGCGGGCGGGCCCCTGGACGGGCGCGAGATCAAGCTGTGGTTCCCGGGCGGGTCGAGCGCTCCCGTGCTCACCGCCGACGATCTCGACATCCCCTACGACTTCGATTCGCTGGCCAAGGCGGGGACGATGCTCGGCTCGGGAGCGATCATCGTCGTCGACGACTCCCACCCGGTGCTCGAGGTCGCGATGAAGCTGGCGAAGTTCTACGCGCACGAGTCGTGCGGCAAGTGCGTGCCGTGCCGCGAAGGCACGAACTGGACGGTGAAGATGCTCGAGCGGATCGACTCGGGCGAGGCGACGCCGATGGACCTCGACATCATGGCCTCGGTCCAGGAGCAGATCATCGGTAACTGCCTCTGCGTGCTCGGCGACGCGATGGCGATGCCGATCGGATCGATGATCGAGAAGTATCGTCCCGAGCTCGAGGCGCACATCGAAGCCGCGCGCGAGCGGGCGGGGAGCGGTGCGCTGGAGGATGTGGTCGCGATCGGCGTCGCGGACGCGAGCGCCGGCCCGATGCCGGTGCACTGATGCCGCGCCCCGAGCCAAAGATCATCCAGCTGACCATCGACGGCCGCGAGGTGCAGGCGCCGCAGGGCGAGATGCTCGTCGAGGCCGCCCGCCTGGGCGACATCGAGATTCCCTACTTCTGCTTCGAGCGCAAGCTCGGCAATCCGGTCGGGGCGTGCCGCATGTGCCTGGTGGAGATCGAGGGGATCCCCAAGCTCCAAACGTCGTGCTCGACCCCGGTCAAGGACGGCATGGTCGTCCACACCCAGACCCAGCGGGTGCGCGGCGCGCAGCACGCGATCGTCGAGTTCCTCCTCGTCAACCACCCGCTCGACTGCCCGGTGTGCGACAAGGGCGGCGAATGCCCGCTCCAGGACATCACCTTCGGCTGGGGCGGCGGTCGCTCGCGCTTCATCGAGCCCAAGCGCCACTTCGTCAAGCCGCTCGCCCTCTCGCCCCTGGTGGCCATCGACCGCGAGCGCTGCATCCTCTGCTACCGCTGCGTGCGCTTCTCCCAGGAGATCGCCGAGGACTACCAGCTGATCTTCGCCGAGCGGGGCGCGCACACCTTCGTCGCCACCCACTACGGGCATCCGTACGTGGCGCCGTTCAGCGGCAACATCATCGAGCTCTGCCCCGTCGGCGCGCTCACCTCGCAGCCCTACCGCTTCCGCGCCCGCCCCTGGGACATCGAGGACGCGGGCGGCGTGTGCACGCTGTGCCCGGCGCAGTGCAACGTCTCCTTCACCGTGCGCGACGAGAAGGTCATGCGCGTGCTCGCCCGCGAGCACCCCGAGGTCGACGACGGCTGGCTGTGCGACAAGGGCCGCTTCGCCTACCAGGCGATCCATGTCGACGAGCGGATAACCGCGCCGATGGTCCGCGAGGGCGGCACGCTGCGCGAGGCCTCATGGGAGCGCGCGTTCGAGGTCGCCGCCGGCCTCGCCGATCACCGCGGGCGGGTCGGGGCGCTCGCCGGCGGCGGGACGAGCAACGAGGAGGGCTTCCTCCTGACGCGACTCCTGCGCGAGGGACTCTCCAGCCCCGACCTCGACGCGCGCGTCGCAGGTCCGGTCGCGCCCGCCCTCGCGCGTGCCGTGGGGGCGCCCGCGCTCCAGGCCACGGTCACCGACCTCGAGTTCGCCCACACCGTGCTCGTGCTCGGCTGCGAGCCCCAGGACGACGCTCCGATTCTCGATCTGCGGATCCGCAAGGGTGTGCGCCGCCACGGCGTGAAGCTCGCCGTCGTCACCGCGCGCCCGAGCGCCCTCGACCCGAACGCGACCCTGGCCATCCGCCTCGCGCCCGGAGGGGAGGCCGCCTTCCTCGCGGAGCTCGCCGGCGAAGTGCAGGGCGAAGGGGGCAGCGAGCTCGCGCGCCTGCTCCGCGACGGCGGGGAGGACGTGGTCATCCTGTGGGGCGAGAGGATCGGCGCCGACGCCCTCCCCCACCTGCTGAGCATCGCCGACCGGCTCGGGCTCAGGACGCGCGAGGGCGCGGGGCTGCTCGAGATCCCCAGCACCGCCAACGGGCGCGGGCTGCGCGAGGCGGGCTTCCTGCCCGACGCCGGCCCCGGCTACGCGGAGCTGCCGGGCGAGCTCGAGGGCCGCTGCGCCGCGGAGATGGCCGCGGCCGCCGCCGACCGTGAGCTCACCGCGCTCTACCTGTTCGAGACCGACCCGGTGCGCGAGCACCCCGACCGGACCCTGTGGCAGCGCGCGCTCGATCACGCCGGCCTCGTCGTCGCTCACGCCTCGGTCCTCACCGAGGGGATCCGCGAGCACGCCGACGTCGTCTTCCCCGCGGAGTCCCACGCCGAGAAGGAGGGAACGGTGGTGCATCCCGACGGGCGCCTTCAGCGCCTGCGCGTCGCCATCGCCCATCCTCATGAGGTTCGCGCCGGTTGGTCGGTGATCGCCGAGCTGGCACGGCGGATGGGCCACGATCTCGGTGTCACGTCGAGTGCGGGCGCGTTCGAGCAGCTTGTCGACGTTGTGCCCTTCTACGCCGGCCTCACCCTCGACGAGCTCGCCGGCCGCGGGGCGCGCTGGCCGGCGCGCGCGCAGGCCGCAGCCTTTCCCGTCGAGGCGGCGGCAGCGGCGCCGGCGTCCCCAAGTGCTCCGGCGTTCCCGCCACCCGGCCCCGTGGCCGAGAGCGACGTCACAGCCATCCCCCCGCCCGGCCCCGTCGCCGACGCGGAGCGCGATGCCGTCCCCGCCGCACCGGCGGTCCCGGCCCGGAACGGAACCTTCCGCCTCGGCGTCCACCGTCCGATCTGGGCCTCGCCCGACGTCGAGGTCTCGCCTGCGCTCAAGTTTTGCATCGCCCGCCAGCACGCCGAGCTCTCGCCCGACGACGCACGCCGGCTCGGGGTCACGGGCGGTGACACCGTCGAGGTGGCCTCGAACGGGACAGCGGTGCAGGCGACCGTGGCGGTGCACTCGGGCGTCCCCGCGGGGACGGTGTTCCTCGCCGACGGCCTGGCGGAGAACTCGGCCAACGCGTTCACCGACTTCGAGGTCGAGGTGCGCAAGCCGTGACCGTCACCGCCGTGGTCGGCTACTACGAGCCGTGGTGGCTCCAGCTCGTCAAGGCGCTCGTCATCTTCGGCGTCATCCTCGCCATCTTCCCCATGCTCACCGTCTATGAGCGCAAGCTCATGGGACGCCTCCAGGGCCGCTACGGCCCCAATCGCGTCGGCCCCTTCGGGCTGCTCCAGCCCGTCGCGGAGATCCTCAAGTTCGGAGCCAAGGAGCCCTTCCGCCCGAACACCTCGATCGGCTTCATCTTCCGCCTCGCCCCGGCCATCGCCATGCTCACCGCGGTCGCCGCGCTCGCCATCCTCCCCTTCGGCGACGTCCAGCACATCTTCGGCCGGCGGGTGGGTATCTACGGAATCGACGTGTCGATCGGCCCGCTTTACGTGTTCGCCTTCGCCGGCATCTCGTTCTACGGGGTCATGCTCGGCGGCTGGGCCTCGGGGTCGAAGTACTCGTTCCTCGGCGCGATGCGAACGGCGGCGCAGCTCATCTCCTACGAGGTCTCCCAGAGCCTCGCCCTCGTCGGCGTGGTGATCACCGCCGGCACCCTCTCGCTCACCGGCATCGTCCACGCCCAGGGCGGCATGTGGTACATCGTCCCCCAGATCATCGGCTTCATCGTCTTCATGGTCGCGAGCCTGGCCGAGATCAACCGCGCGCCCTTCGACCTCGTCGAAGCAGACGCCGAGCTCGTCGGCGGGTTCAACACCGAGTACAGCGGAACCTCGTTCGCCGCCTTCCTCTTCGCCGAGTACCTGAACATGATCGTCGTCGCCGGCATCGCGACGACGGTGTTCCTCGGCGGCTGGCTGCTGCCCTTCGGCATCCACCCGCCGGGCTGGGTCGACCCGATCGTCGTGGTGGCCAAGATGATGCTCTTCATCACCTTCTTCATCTGGATCCGCTTCACCCTGCCAAGGCTGCGCTACGACCAGCTGATGTCCTTCGGCTGGAAGGTGCTGCTTCCCCTGGCGACGCTCAATGTCCTCATAACCGCAATCGTGGTGGTGGCATGACCGGACCGTACGACCCCAGCGCCGATGTCATCGAGGTCCAGCGCCGCCCCGCGCCGGGCCCCGCCCACAGCACCTACCGAGCCTTCGGCGAGACCATGCGTGGCCTCAAGACGACGTTCTCCCGGATGGTCGAGGGCCCGGTGACCATGGAGTACCCGGAGGAGAAGACGCCCGTCTACCCGCGCTTCCGGGGCCGTCACAAGCTCCATCGCTTCGAGGACACCGGCCTCGAGAAGTGCGTGGGCTGCTCGCTGTGCGCCGCGGCGTGCCCCGCGGACTGCATCCGCGTCGTCGCCGCCGAGAACACGCCCGAGCATCGCATCTCCGCCGGCGAGCGCTACGCGGCGGTGTACGAGATCAACCTGAGCCGCTGCATCTTCTGCGGCTACTGCGAGGTCGCCTGCCCGTTCGACGCGATCACCATGGGGCACGACTACGAGATGTCGGACTACACGCGCTCAGACCTCATCTTCACCAAGGAGATGCTCCTCGCCGAGCCGATCGAGCGTACGCCGCTCAGGTCCGAAGGGGAGTAGCGAACGGCCGATGAGCGCGGTCCTCTTCTTCATCGCTGCCATCGGCGCCATCGCCGGGGCGATCGGCGTGGTCATGCTCCGCAACTCGTTCTACAGCGTGCTCTCGCTGGTCTGCCACCTCGTGTCGCTGGCGGCTCTGTTCCTCCTCCTGCGGGCCGAGTTCGTCGCCGCCGCGCAGGTCATCGTCTACGCCGGCGCGGTCATGGTCCTCTACGTGTTCGTCGTCGCCTACGTCGGCGGCGGCGAGGAGATCCCCACCCGGTCGGGCCTGCGCCTCCTCGGCCCGCTGCTCGCGCTCGCCCTCGCGGTCGAGCTCTGCGTGGCGCTGCTGGGAACGGCGCTCAAGGGCATCTCGGGCAAGGGAGCCCCCTACCTTCCGGGATTCGGGACGCCCGAGCACATCGGCAAGCTCTTCCTCACCAAGTACCTGTTCCCCTTCGAGGTCGCCTCGCTGCTCCTCCTCGTCGCGGCGATCGGGGCGATCGTCCTCGCCCGCCGCCGCAGGGGCCTCGAGCCCGACGAGGAGCTCGAGGCCAGGTATCACCCGCCGCTGCCCTCCTGGGTCGGCTCGATGGCCGAGGCCGGCGGCCTCACTCACTTCGAGGAGACCCCGGGTCGCCAGGAGCCCCCGCCTAGCCCCGAGTCTCCGGCTCGCCCCGAGACCGAGCCGATCGGTAGCCAGAGCTAGGCCATGGCGATCGGCTGGTATCTGGTTGTCTCCGCACTCATCTTCTCCATCGGCGCCGCCGGCGTGCTCGTCCGGCGCAGCCCGCTGGTCATCCTGCTCTGCCTCGAGCTCATGCTCAATGCCGCCAACCTCGCGCTGGTGGCCTTCTCGCGCATGTGGGGCGGCGAAGACGGGCAGGTGTTTGCGCTGATCGTCATGGTCATCGCGGCCTGCGAGGTGACCGTAGGCCTCGGGCTCATCGTCGCCATGCACCGGCGGCAGCTGCCGATCGACGTCGACGACCTCCGGGAACTCCAGGGCTAGTCGTGACGGCGACGACCTTCGGCTGGTTGGTCCTCCTGTGCCCGCTCCTGGGAACGGTGGTCATCGGGCTCGGCTACAGCCGCCTTCCCGGCCGCACGCCAGGCTGGATCGCCACCGCGGCCATCGGCCTCTCGTTCGCCTGCGCCATCGTCATGCTCATCGCGCTCCTGCACCGCGGCGAGAACCACCGCGAGCTCACCTCGTCGCTGTGGAACTACGCCTCGAGCGTCGGCGTCGACGCCAAGCTCCAGATCCTCGTCGACCCGCTATCGGTGTTCATGGTCCTCGTGGTCAGCGGCGTCTCGACCCTCATCCACCTCTACTCGATCTCGTACATGACCTCCGACCGCGGCTACTCGCGGTACTTCGCCTACCTGAACTTCTTCGTCTTCTCGATGCTCCTGCTCCTGCTCGCGGGCAACTTCCTCCTCCTCATCGTCGGCTGGGCCTTCGTCGGCGCCGCCTCCTACCTGCTCATCTCCTTCTGGTACCGGCGCACCACGGCGACCCGGGCGGGCATCAAGGCGTTCGTGATCAACGTCGTCGGCGACGTCGGCCTCGTCCTCGGGACCTTCTTCATCTTCACCCACACGGGAACGCTCGACTTCCTGCACACGTTCGCCGCCGCTCCGCACGTCTTCCACCGCGACAGCACCGACCTCGTCGTCGGGTGCCTGCTCCTCCTCGTCGGCGCGTTCGCGAAGTCCGCCCAGGTCCCGCTCCACACCTGGCTCCCGGACGCCATGGAGGGCCCGACGCCGGTCTCGGCGCTCATCCACGCGGCGACCATGGTCACCGCCGGCGTGTACCTGATCGCGCGCATGCACCCGCTCTTCGAGCTCGCCCCGACGGCCGCCGACGTCGGCGCCGTCGGCGGCTGCCTGACCCTGCTCATGGCCGGGACGATCGGCCTCGCGGTCACCGACATCAAGCGCGTCATCGCCTACTCGACGATGTCCCAGATCGGCTACATGATCATGGGCGTCTCGGCCGGGGCCTATTCCGGCGCCCTCTTCCTCCTCATGGCCCACGCCTTCTTCAAGGCGCTGCTCTTCATGGCCGCCGGGTCGCTCATCGGCGCCATGGCGGGCAACCAGTCGCTGGACCGGATGAGCGGCTTCCGCCGGGCGTTGCCCTTCACCTTCGGCTGCTTCGTCATCGGCGGCATGGCCCTCTCCGGCCTGCCGCCGTTCTCGGGCTGGTTCTCCAAGGACGACATCCTCGCCTACCTCAACCATCGCGGCGGCGGCTTCGAGATCATGGGGATCGCCGGCTACATCGGCGCGATCCTCACCGCCATCTACACCTTCCGGATGATCTTCCGGGCCTTCCTCGGCGATCCCTGCCCGGAAGCGAAGGAGCTCGCAGAGGGTCACCTCGCCCACGCCGAGGCGCCGACCAACCCGCAGACCGGCGAGGTCGAGGACACCGATGTCGGCTTCCCGGGGCCCGAGCACCACATCGCCGAGCGCGAGTGGCCGATGAAGATCGCCATGGGGACGCTCGCGCTGCTCGCGACGGTCGGCGGCTTCCTCCAGATCCCCGGCGTCGACGACGCGATCCGGAACTTCCTCGCCCCCACCTTCGCCGGCTCGCGCCTCGCGGCAGCGGCGCCCACGACCGGCGCCGACTGGATCGGGCTGGTCATCGGCGGCGCCATCGCCGTCGTCGGGGTGGCCGTCGCCTACCGGATCTGGGTCCTCGCGCCCGGGACCGCGACGGTGATCCGCGAGCGCTTCGCGCCGCTCTACCAGCTCTTCGTCAACAAGTGGTACTTCGACGAGCTCATCGACTTCACCATCGTCCGGCCGGCGCTGTGGTTCGGCCAGGTCGCCGAGACGGTGCTCGACCGCACGCTGGTGGGGGACGTCATCACCGGCGGCACGGTCGGCGTCGTCGGCGCCGTCTCGGCCGCTGTGCGCCGGGCCCAGACCGGCTTCCTGCGCTACTACGTGGCCCTGATGCTCCTCGGAATCAGCGGCGTCGTCATCTACTTCCTCATCTCGAGCTGATGCGCCGATGACCCTGTCGATCCTCATCTGGCTCCCCTTGGTCATCGCGCTCATCGCGAGCGCGCTCCCGCCCGGGCTCGTCGGCCGTGCGACGGCGATCGCCAGCCTCGCCCCTCTGGGGATCGCCATCTCCTTCCTCGCGCGCTTCAAGCTCGGTCACTCCGGCCTTCAGTTCGTCACCGACCGGAACTGGATCAGCGCCTTCGGGATCCACTACAAGCTCGGCCTCGACGGCCTGAACATCTCCCTCGTCCTGCTCACCACGGTGCTCTTCACGGCGTCGCTGGTGTGGGCGGCGTCGCGCGAGTGGGAGCGGCCGCGCCTCTTCTATTTCTGGCTCGGCCTCGCCCAGAGCGCGGTGCTGGGGGCATTCTGCGCGCAGGACCTGTTCCTCTTCGTCGCCTTCTTCGACCTCATGCTCATCCCCTTCTACTTCCTCACGGGGACGTGGGGGACAGGCGACCGGGTGCGGGCGACGATGAAGCTCGTCATCTACACCCTCGTCGGGTCGTTCTTCATGCTCGTCGCCGCGATCGCCACCGCCGTGCTCGCGTCGAACGCCCACGGCACGAACCTCACCTTCGTCCTCTCGGCGCTCCAGCACCTGCCCCTGAGCCACACCTCGCAGGACTGGATCTTCCTCTGCTTCGCGCTCGCCTTCATGGTCAAGATGCCGCTCGTCCCCTTCCACGGCTGGCTGGCCGACGCCTATCGATCGATGCCCATCCCGGCGGTCGCCGTGTTCAGCGGCGTGCTCTCGAAGGTCGCCGCCTACGGGTTCCTGCGCATCGTCCTCCCGCTCTTCCCCTACGCCTCGGTCCACTACCAGACACTCGTGCTCGTGATCGCCCTGGTGTCGATCCTCTGGGCCACGTCGCTCGCCTTCACCACCACCAACGCCCGGCTCGTGATCGCCTACTCCTCGGTCGCCCAGCTCGGCTTCATCACCCTGGGGATCTTCTCGCTGCGTCCCCAGGGCGGCCAGGGCGCGCTGCTCCAGATGCTCAATCACGGCCTGGTGACGGCGCCGCTCTTCTTCATCGTCGCCGCCCTCGCCGCGCGCTGCGGCGGCTCGGAGGACATCCGCGAGATGGGCGGGCTCGCCTTCCGCGCGCCGGTGCTCGCCGCGCTCTTCCTCATCGTCGCGCTGGCGACGCTCGCCATGCCCGGCTCCTCGAACTTCGTCGGTGAGTTCATGATCCTCCTCGGCGTGTTCAAGGCGAAGCTGGCGATCTCGGTGATCGCCTTCCTCGGCGTCATCGGCGCTGCCGTGTACTCGCTGCGCATCTACATCAGGACGATGCACAACCCCCTTGGGCCCAGAGTCCAGTCGCGAGAGATCTCCTGGCGCGACGGGCTCGCCATCGTCCCCCTGGTCGTGGTGATCCTGGTGCTCGCGTTCTATCCCCAGTTCGGGCTGCGGCGCTCGGAGAACAGCCTCAAGGCGACGATGGCCCCGGCGGAGGTCCAGGAGGGGCTCTCGCCCGCGGCAGTCGCCCTGGTCGCGCCGGTGACGGCGGAGTACTGCCCGTCCGCGGGTCCCTCGCTACGCGGGTGCACGCCATGACCGCCCTGCTCCCCCTCGCCGCCGCCGCCCACATCAAGGGTCCCCACATCGACTGGGCGTCGCTCTCGCCGTTCGTCGTGCTCGCGGGCGGAGCGCTGCTCGTCCTCCTCGTCGGCCTGCTCGGGAGCTCGATCGCCCGTGAGCGCGTCGTCCCCGCCCTCAGCTTCCTCACGCTCGCCGCCACCATCGGCTGCGATATCTCCCGCTTCCACCATCAGGCTTCGATCATCTCGGGGGCGCTGCGCATCGACGACCTCGCGCTGATCCTCGATCTCGTCTTTGCCATCTCCGCCGTCGCCGCGGTCATCCTCTCGGCGCGGGAGCCCGCGGCGGCCCGGGCGGGACACGGCGAGTACCACTCGCTCCTCCTGTTCTCCGTCTTCGGCATGGCCGTGCTCGTCAGCGCCCAGAACCTCGTCACCCTGTTCATCGGGATCGAGCTCCTGTCGATTCCGCTCTACATCCTGTGCGCCTCGGATTCCCGCCGCGCGGCCTCGCTCGAATCGGGACTCAAATATCTGGTCATCGGCTCCGTCGGTTCGGCGACCCTGGTCTACGGACTCGCCCTGATCTACGGCGCCACCGGCTCGACCGACTTCAGCGCGATCGCCAGCGCGATCACCGGGAACTCGGTCCAGGCCGGCGGCCTCCTGAGCGACCCGCTGCTCCTCACGGGCATCGCCCTGAGCATCGTCGGCTTCGCCTTCAAGGCCTCGATCGCCCCCTTCCACCAGTGGACGCCCGACGTCTACGAGGGAGCGCCGACACCGATCACCGCCTTCATGGCCACGGCCACCAAGGCCGCCGCCATCGGCGTCTTCCTGCGCTTCTTCGACGTCGCGGTGATCGGTACGCAGGAGACCTGGGCGCCGCTGCTCGCCGCCCTCGCCACGATCACCATCATCGTCGGCAACGTGGGCGCGCTCGGCCAATCCTCGATGAAGCGCATCCTCGCCTACTCCGGCGTCGGGCAGGCGGGCTACATGCTCGCCGGCGTGGTGATCGGGACCAAGTTGGGAATCGACGCCACCGTCTTCTACATCGCGACCTACCTGCCCGTGAACATCGCCGCCTTCGCGGTCATCGTCGCCCGCCAGCGCCAGCGGGCGGGGGGCGGTGGCGAGGACATCTCGGCCCTCGCCGGGCTCGGCTCGAGGCAGCCCTGGCTGGCGTGGCCGATGACCATCGCCATGCTCTCCCTGGCCGGGATCCCAGGCACCGTCGGCTTCATCGGGAAGCTCTATCTCATCCGCGCGCTGGTGGGCGGCGACTACACCTGGCTCGCGGTGGTGATCGTCATCGGATCGATGATCTCCCTCGGCTACTACCTGCGGGTCGTCGCCACGATGTGGATGAGCGTCCCCGAGGGCGAGCCGGCACCGGCGCGCGCCGCCGCTGCACGCCCGGCGATCGCCGGCGGCTCCCCCGAGGCCGACGCCGCCGACACCGGGGGCTGGCCGACGCCCGACCGCGCCGTCGCCAACGCCGAGATCGCGGTGGTCGCTGTGCTCTTCGGCGCCGCGGGCGTCCTCTTTGGCATCATCCCCTCGCCGCTACTCAGGCTGGTGGCGCACGCCGGGCGGTCGATCACGGGAATCTTCTAGTGTCGTGGAGGGAACGATGATGAGAAGACTATGTGCGGTCCTCGCGTGCGCGCTGGGGGTCATCGGGCTGGTGAGCGGCTGCGGAGGCAGCAGCCATCCCAAGATCGGCCCGACCACGGGCCTGTCGCTCGCCACCGTCAAGCACCTGAACAAGATCGACACAAGCAAGACACTGGCGGAGTGCAAGCAGAATGCGAGCAATCCCGGGCTCCCCGCGACCGTGAAGCCGCTCATCAATACCCAGTGCGAGTACATCAAGACGGGAAACAACGCGGGCCTGCACGTCGTGGATCGGCAGATCTGCCGGGCGGAGGCGGCGCTCCAGCCCGAGCCCGAGCGAACGACCATGTTGGCGCAGTGCAAGCAGCTCTAGCCCATCGACGCGGGCGAGGCTCCGCGACCAGGCGAATGTG
>DATCEM010000492.1:0-4349 GCA_036510175.1 Solirubrobacteraceae bacterium
CAAGCTCTAGCGCTTAGCCTCCGTCCTGCCCTGGATTCCCTCCAGGAGGTAGCGCACACCTTCGGCGAACTGGCGGGGGGTGGCGAAGGCGGCAAGCTCCGCGGTTATCGCGTCGGCGGGCTCCGCGAGCTCGGCGCCGGCCCACCGGGCGCGGGACGCCTCGAGCGCGGCAAAGCCGATGGTGTGGGTGTGGATGGCGGCGTAGGCGCTGCGCACTCCGCGCTCGTCGGCCCCCGACTGGCGCAGCACGCGCAGCATCTCCTCGTAGCGGGCGAGCGCTGCCGGTGAGACGACCGGGTGGCGCAGGTAGACGTGCAGGGCCGCGGGCTGGGTGACGAGGAAGTCGCGCAGCCGGTCCGCGGCCTCCGCCACCCACGAGCGCCAGTCCTCGGCGCTGACCCGCGGGCGCCACACTTGAACCAGGAGGCGGTCGACGACGGCATCGAGGATGTCGTCCTTGTCGCGCACGTGCCGATAGAGCGACATCGGCGCGACGCCGAGCTCGGCGGCGAGGCTCCGGATGGTCATCTGCTCGTAACCTCCGGCGCGCACCGTGCGGACCGCCGCCTGGACCACCTGCTCGCGCGAGATCGTCCCCCAGGCGGCCCGGCTGCGCGGTGGCGCATCCCCGGCCCGCGCCGGCGTCTTCGGTGAACGGGGCACGGCTTCATACTAAGGAGGTATCGAGTTTCTCGCTATGCTTCGAAAGGGTACTTGCGTACGCGTATGCAAACCACGACCATCCGGGTGGCGGCCGCGCGCCGCGCGTCCGCCCGACCCGGCTCGTGGTTGCGCGGCTCACGGCTCGGACTGCTGGCCTTGGCGGCGCTCGTCGGCGTGGGCGCCGGTTTCGGAGCCGTGGGCTTCCGTGAGCTCATCTACGCCGTCACCTGGCTCGCCACCGGGCATCAGCAGTTCGGCCAGCAGGGCCACGTGGCCAGTCTCCACCTGCCGTGGCTCGGACTCGCGTTCTTCCTCCTCATCCCCGTCTTCGGCGGGCTGCTCTACGGTCCGCTGATTCAGCGCTTCGCCCCCGAGGCGCGCGGCCACGGCGTGCCCGAGGTGATGATCGCCGTCGCGGAGCAGGGGGGGAAGATCAGGCCACAGGTGACGATCGTCAAGGCGCTGGCCTCGGCGTTGTGCATCGGCACGGGCGGCTCGGTCGGCCGCGAGGGCCCGATCGTCCAGATCGGCTCCGCCCTGGCCTCGAGCCTTGGCCAGGCGGTGCGGATATCCGAAACCCGGCTGCGGATCCTCGTGGCCTGCGGGGCAGCCGGAGCGATCGCGGCGACGTTCAACGCTCCCCTGACCGGGGTCCTCTTCGGGTTCGAGCTCATCATCCGCGAGCTCTCGCTCGACGCGCTCGTCGCGATGATCCTCACGGCGACAGCCGCCGATCTGATCGGACGCGCGTTCTTCGGCTCGGGCCCGATCTTCAGCGCGGTACCGCACGACCTCGTTCTCGCCCACGCCTATTCCTTCCTCCTCGTGGCGCTCCTCGGACTCGGCGCGGGGCTCATCGGCGTCGCCTTCAAGACCGTTCTCTACAAGGTCGAGGACGTCTGCGATGAGCTGTGGAACGGACGTCCGGAATGGCTGCGGCCGGCGGTCATGGGCCTCGCGCTCGGCGCGGTCCTCCTCGCGCTGCCCGAGCTCTACGGCGTCGGCTACCCGATCATCGACAAGGCGATGGCCGGGCACACCGTGCTTTGGCTGCTCCTCATCCTCGTGGTGGGGAAGATGTTCGCCTGTAGCCTGACGATCGGGATCGGCGGATCGGGTGGCGTGTTCGCGCCGTCGCTGTTCACCGGGGCGATGGCAGGTACCGCTTTCGGCGTGATCGCCGGGCATGTGTTCGGCCCCGCGATCGGCACGCCCGCGATCTACGGCGTGATCGCCATGGGCGCGGTGTTCGCCTCGGCGACGCAGGCGCCGCTCACGTCGATCGCCAGCGTGCTCGAGATGACCGGTAACTTCACCCTGACCCTCCCCGTGATGCTCGCCGTGGGGATCGCCACCGGCCTCTCCAAGCGGTTGACCTACGGCACCATCTACACCACCAAGCTCCTGCGCCGCGGCACCGACATCGACCGCGCGGGGCCGGGGATCCCGCGCGGGTGAGGCGGAAGGCGGTCCCGCCGGAAGCCTATACCGGGTCGGTGAACTCCGGTGGCTCCTTGGCCATCCCCGCGGTCACCGCAGCGAGCTGGTTGGGCGAGCCGATGAGGCTTCGCTGGAGCTCGGCCTCGAGCGCGAGGCCGTTCTCGGCAGTTTCGCTCCACGCCTCCTCGAACAGGCGCTTGGCGGCGCGCACGGCGTCGGGCGAGCGTCCGGCGATGTCCGCGGCGAGCTCCTGGGCGCTCGCGAGCGGGTCCTCGCTCACGCGCGTGACCAGGCCAAGGGCGAGGGCCTGCTCGCCGGTGAGCACCCGGCCGGTGTAGGTGAGCTCCTTGGCGACGTCGATGCCCACGAGCCGCGGCAGGGTTCGGGTGATCGACATGTCGGGGATCAGGCCCCACTTGACCTCCATCACCGACAGGCGAGCGTCGGGGGCGCTGATGCGGATGTCGGCGCCGAGGGCGATCTGCAGGCCACCTCCCAGGCAGTTGCCGTGGATCGCCGCGATCACGGGAACGGGGACCCGGGTCCAGTCGTAGGCGGCGCGCTGAAACCAGGTCGGGACGCCGGCGCGCAGGCGGTCGATGAGCGCCGGGAGGCCGGCCGGGTCGGACATCATGCTCATGAGGTCAAGGCCCGAGGAGAAGCTCGGGCCCTCGCCGTGGAGGACCACCGCGCGTAAGCCGGGCTCGCGGGTCAGGCGACCGGCGGCAGCGGTGATGCCCTCGAACATGGGGGCGTCGAGAGCGTTGTGCTTCTCCGGGCGGGTCAGGCTGACCACAGCGACGTGGTCGGCGACCTCGATCCTGACGCGCTCGGGTCCCATCGAGCCCCACACCCTAGTAGGGGTACAGCCAAGATACGGCCAAAAGGTCTAATAGCCGCTTCGAGCGGGTGGCCGCAAACTGCGGGGTGGCCGTGTGCGGGGTGGCGCCGGGGAGGGTAGCGTGGGCTGTGTGACGGGTCGTGGTGAGCCGAGGTGGCAGCCGATCGGCATGCTGCCGATGATCGCGTCGTTGATTGACGGGGGTTTGCGCGATGGCCGGGAGCATTACGCGACGCTGTTTGAGGCTCGGCCGAAGCCGTACGTGCTCGACGATGCGACGATCGAGGGACGAGGCGCGTCAATCGCGAGGGCTTTGAGTGGTGCGATGTCTATGACCGGCAGCTGAAGCGGTGGCGGTCGCAGCGACTGTCGGGCGGGCAGCGGCGCGAGATCGAGCGGCTGGTGGGCGTTCAGCGGGAGCTGCGTCTCGTGCTTACTCAGATTCTGGAGCTCGCTGATGAGCTCGGGGAAGGGACGATCGAGCAGCAGCTCGCGAAGAGCGATCTCGAGCTTGGGGTGGAGTATCTGATGCGTTCGGATCCGCGGGCCTGAGGGTTCGGGCGGGTTGGGGCGATGGCGTCGATCGAGCGGACGGCGTACCCGCGGTTTCGGCGTCTGGTGACGGCGCGAGAGCTCGCGTCGCTGACCCCGACAGACGATGAGGTGGCGTGGGCGAGGGCGCAGACTCGGTCTGATCAGCACCTCTTGGCGCTCGTGTTGTCGCTGAGCTGTTTTCAGCGTCTGGGGTATTTCCCGAAGCCCGATCATGTCCCGGTGAAGGTCGTCGAGCACGTTCGGCGCTGTCTTGAGCTGCCGGAGGGGATTGTCCCGTTGCGGGGGTCGCATACGGCGAAGTGGCAGCACTGGCTGGTCCGCCAGCGCCTGGGCGTAATCCATGATCCGGAGCGCGCGCGGGCTGTCGCTGCGCAGGCGATCCGCTCGGCGGCGGAGGTGAAGAACCATCCGCCTGACCTGATCAACGTGGCGCTGGAGATGCTCGTGAAGGAGTCGCTGGAGCTGCCCGCGTTCTCGACGCTCGATGAGATGGCGGCGAGGATCCGGCGCGAAGTGAACACGGCGATGTTCGAGCGGATCGACGGGCGGATCGCGCTCCCGGACCGCGTGCGGCTGGAGGATCTCCTTCAGGTGGTCGGTCCGTCCGCGAAGACGCCGTATAACCGGTTGAAGACGGCAGCGGGGAGAGCGTCGTGGTCGGGGTTTCCGCGAGCAGGTCGCGCACCTGCGGTGGGTCGACTCCCTCGGCGACACCGTCGCGTGGCTTGACGGGATAGCGGAAGCAAAGATCGCCGACTTCGCCGGGGAGGCGATGGCGGCTGACGCGGGGGTGATGCGCGATGTGGCGCCGTTGAAGCGCACGGCGCTGTTGGCGTGCTTGGTTCACGTC
>DATCEM010000493.1:0-2258 GCA_036510175.1 Solirubrobacteraceae bacterium
GACGCCGGGACCACCCTGGTGATGACCAGCGGCAACGTCTCCTACGAGCCGATCGCCTACGGCGACGAGGACGCGCGGGCCCGGCTCACGGGTATCGCCGACCTCTTTCTGCTCCATGACCGCCCGATCCAGACGCGCACCGACGACTCCGTGGTGCGGGTGCTCGGCGGGCGAACTACCTTCCTGCGGCGCTCGCGCGGCTACGTTCCGGCGAGCATTCCCCTGCCGGGTGGGACACCGCGACCGGTTCTCGGGTGCGGCGCCGAGCTCAAGAGCACGTTCTGTCTCGCCCGGGGCGAGCGCGCGTGGGTCGGGCACCACATCGGTGACCTGAAGAACTATGAGACGCTGCGCTCATTCCAGGACGGCGTCGCCCACTTCGAGCGCCTGTTCGCGGTGGCTCCCGAGGTGGTCGCCCACGACCTGCATCCCGAGTATCTCTCGACCAAGTACGCGACCGAGCGCAGCGGGGTCGAGCTCGTCGGCGTCCAGCACCATCATGCCCACCTCGCGGCCTGTCTCGCCGAGCACGGCGAATCGGCCCCCGCGCTGGGGGCGATCTTCGATGGGACGGGTTACGGCGCAGACGGCACGGTGTGGGGGGGCGAGCTCCTGCTCGGGGACCTCGGGTCCTTCCGTCGCGTGGGGATGCTCCTCCCGGTGAGGCTCCCCGGGGGGGAGCGCGCCATCCGCCAGCCGTGGCGCATGGCCTGTGCTTGGCTCACCGTGGCCGGCGAGGGCCCGCCCGCGATGCCTCGCGCCCTTCATGGTCGCGTGCCCGAGCGCGCCTGGGAGCAGGTCGCGGGCCTCGCCAGGACCGGTGTCGCCTCGCCGCTGACCACGAGCATGGGGCGGCTGTTCGACGCGGTGGCCGCCCTGTGCGGTGTGCGCCCCGAGGTCAATTACGAGGGCCAGGCGGCGATCGAGTTCGAGGCGGCGTGCGAGGAGACCTCGCTCGCGCCGTACCCATTGCCGCTCGAGGGCTCGGGCGAACTGCTCGTGCTCGACCCGCGTCCCACGATCGCCGCGGTAGTCGCGGACATCGACGCCGGTGTCTGCGTCGGCTCCGTGGCCACGCGCTTTCACGCCGCGGTCGCCGGCGCCACCGCGGCGGCGTGTGCGCGCGCCGCGGAGGAGCACGGCGTCGGGCAGGTCGTGCTCTCGGGCGGCGTGTTCCAGAACCGCCGCCTGCTCGCCGAGACCGCCGCGGGCCTCGAGGCGGCCGGTCTGCGCGTACTCATGCCCGAGCGCTTGCCCTGCAACGATGGCGGGATCGCCTATGGTCAAGTCGCCGTCGCCGCGTGGCGGATGACGCACCCACAACCTGAGGAGAGATGAGACCACGATGCCCGAGACCGAAGACGAGCTGGCTTACGTAATCAAGCAGACGGTGTTCATCCGCGGGGCCAACCGGCCGTTCGGCGAGCTGACCCGCGACGACGCCCAGTTTCGCGGCGCCGAGCTCAAGGCGACCGTGGGGTGGGGTCCGACCGCGAAGGTGGCCCCGATCGCCATGGCTTGGAGGGAGCTGTCGATGGAGATCCAGAGCGCCGGCGTGGCCACGGTCGCCGAGCTGCCCCGCGAGACGGTGCTCGCCTACGCCCCCAAGCTGTGGGTCGTGCCGCCGCGCGGAAGCCTGCTCTGAGACAGCGCTCCCGCGCGACGGCGCCGGCCTGACGGCGGGCCCGCGAGGGCCGGCCGGCCGAACTAAGCGACCTCGCGCAGGCGCCCGGACTCGACCTCGTAGACGAAGCCGCGTACCGAGTCCTTGCGCGGAATGAACGGCGAGGCCTTGATCCGCGCGATCGACTGACGGACGTCACCGTCGAGATCGGGGAACGCTTCGACCGCCCACTCGGGCTTGATCCCGGTGTCCTCCTGGACCTGGGCCTTGAATGCGTCATCGGTAAACGTGAGCATTCCGCAGTCGGTGTGGTGGATGAGGATGATCTCCTCGGTCCCGAGCAGACGCTGGCTGATGGCGAGCGAGCGGATCTCGTCGTCGGTCACCACACCGCCGGCGTTGCGGATCACGTGAGCGTCGCCCTCCTGCAGTCCTAGTGCGCCGTAGACGTTCAGCCGCGCATCCATGCACGCGACGACCGCCACCTTCTTACCGGGGGGCAGCGGCAGATCGCCCTTGTCGAAACCGGCAGCGTAGGACTCGTTGTTGGCGAGCAAATCATCGGTGGCGGACACGTCGAACCTCCGGAGTTAGGGGGTGAGAGACAAATACTACTAATCTGCTAGAGATTCGG
>DATCEM010000494.1:0-2784 GCA_036510175.1 Solirubrobacteraceae bacterium
GACGCGGCGCGCCGGGTCGACGCCCTGCTCCGCGTGGCGGGGCGTCTGGCGAGAACCGCTCCGAGCGGGCGGATCGTGCTTGCGCGCCTTGCCCGGATGCTCGATCCGGTGTGGATTTCCGAGGAGCTGGCGGCTGAGCTCGAGCGGGCGGCTTCCAGGGCGGCCGAGCCGCTGGCGGGGCGCGAGGTCGAGCGCGCGCTGCGCGGCGCGTGGGGGGTCAAGCCGACCGACGAGCTCGAGGAGCTGGACCTCGAGCCGGTGGCGGTCACGCCGACGGCCCAGGTTCACCGGGGCGTGCTCGACGGCGAGGCGGTGGCGGTCAAGCTCCTGCGGCCGGGGATCGTCGCCGTGGTGCGCCAGGATCTCGTGCTCCTCGACGGCCTGGCCGCCCCGCTCCACGCGGCCTTCCCCGCGCTGGACCCGGGGGCGCTGATCCGTGAAATACGGGAGCGCATACAGGACGAGCTCGACCTCGAGCACGAGGCCGAGAGCATGCGCCGCTTCCATCGCGCCCTGCGCTCCCATCCCTTCCTCACCGTTCCGTCACCCGTCACCCGGCTCGCCCACGCGGAGGTGCTGGTAAGCGCGTGGGTTGACGGCGTCCCGATCTCGAGCGCGCCGGATCCCGATCTTGCCGCCGCTCGTCTGCTCGTCTTCGTCATCGGCGCCGCGCGCTTCGGGGTGATGCACGCCGATCCCGATCACGACGATGTGCTCGTACTGCCGGACGGCCGGCTGGCCATCCTCGACTTCGGGGCCACGCGCACCGTGGTGCCGGACCGGGTGGCGAGCACGGCGCAAGCGCTCGCGGCGTTCGCCGCCGATGACGCGGCCGGGCTCGGGACCGCGCTGGCGAAGCTCGGAGCGCTCCCCGAGAGCGAGGCCACAGCTCTGATCGAACTCATCCACCACGCCCTCGGCGAGCTCGCGACGCCGGGTCCGGCACGTCTCGACGCGGCGGCGATGATCGCGACGGGCGATCGTCTGCGTAGCCGCCGCGACGAGGTGCTGCGCGTGGCCCGCGCCGGCTCGCTCGCGCCCGAGGATCTCTGGCCCGCGCGCGCCGCCGCCCAGCTCTTCGCCGTGATCACCCGCCTCGGCGCCAGCGGTGATTGGCTCGAGCTCACGCGCGCTGCGCTGCGCGATGGGTGGGACGTTGCGGCTGGCCCCTGACGGCACGGTTTCGTTTAGTGTGCACCCCGGCCCTCCGGCGGCGCGGTGCGCGCGAATGGGGAGCCGCCGAGAAAGGGACCGTCCACAGTGCAGCCAGCGCTCACGCCTGAGCGACGGATCGATCAGGCGCCGTGACCAGTATCAGCGCGCTCACCGGTTACGTCCCGCCGAACGTCCTGCGGCGGCTCGGCGGCGGCCTGGCGGAGCTTCCGTACGCCGAGAAGTTCGAGGGTGCGGTGCTCATCGCCGACATCTCGGGGTTCACCACGATCACCGAGCAGATGGACAGGCGCGGACCCGAAGGCGCCGAGACGCTGGCGGGCCTGCTCAACCACTACTTCGGCCGGCTCATCGACCACGTCCACGAACGCGGCGGCGACGTGTTCTCATTCACCGGCGACGGCCTGATCGCGGCGTGGCCGCGAATCTCGGGGGAGGCGCTCGACGGGACCCTGCACTGCGCGACGGCGTGCGCGCTCGAGCTCGCGGCGACCCAGAGCGAGCACCTCGAGGCCGGCGGCGTGCCCCTGAGCGTCCGGCTCGGCGTCAGCGCCGGCCCGCTACGCGCGCTCGAGCTGGGCGGGCTCCACGGCCGGCGCTTCAGCATCCTGGGCGGCGAGCCCCTCGACGCAGCCGCAAAGGCGAGCGAGGTCGTGGCTCCGGGGGAGGTTGGGGTCGATGCCGAGCGCTGGCCGCTGCTCGCCACGCGCTCGCGCGGGAAGCCGCTCCCTCAGGGCTACACGCGGATCGCCGAGCTGGAGGTTCCCCCACAGCGGCCGGCAGCGCCCGCGCCCGCGCCCGTCCCGGCGGCGCTCCTCACCCCGTACCTGCCGCCCGCGGTGGCCAGTCGCGAGGGCATCGGCCAGGGCGACTGGCTGGCCGAGCTGCGCCGGGTCACCGTCGTCTACGTGAACCTCCCGGGCGTCGACCATCTCACCGAGCCCGTGCTCGTGCAGCAGGCCGTACTCGCCCTCCAGCGTGAGTTCGACCGCCACGAAGCGACGATCAATAATCTCTCGGTCGACGCCAAGGGCACGAGCATCATCGCCGCCACCGGCCTCCCCCCGCTCTCCCACGACGACGACCCGGTGCGAGCGGTGCGCGCCGCGATGGCGGTGGCGCGCTCGCTCGGGGAGGGGCAGTGGCGGGCGGGAGTCGGCGTCGCCACGGGCCGCGCCTTCTGTGGCGCCGTGGGCAACCTGGTGCGACGCGAGTACGCGATGTCCGGAGACGTCGTCAACACCGCCGCGCGGCTGACCGGACATACGCTCACCGACGACTCCGCTCCGGTCGCCGTGGTCTGCGACGCGGCTACCGAGCGCGCCACGCGCCAGCGAATCGACTGGGGAGCGCAGCGCGAGGTCGCGCTCAAGGGCAAGTCAGAACCGGTGATCGCCTTCACGCCCATGCGCCGGCGCATGGGCGCCCTCGCGGGCGACCGCGAGACCGTGGGGCGCCGGCGCGAGCGCGAGGCGCTGGCGCAAGCGGTGCAGCTGGCGGCGAAGGGCACCGCCCAGCTCGTCGTGCTCGAGGGCGATCCGGGGATGGGCAAGTCGCGGCTGCTCCTCGAGGTGATGGCGCAAGCGGGTAGCGCCGGCATCCGCTGCCTGA
>DATCEM010000495.1:0-4892 GCA_036510175.1 Solirubrobacteraceae bacterium
GAGGGGCATCTGTTCATCGATATCGAACGCGACGAGCCCGAGCTCTACGCGGCTTGGCGCCAAGCCGGCCCAGAGTTCCGCTTTCCCGCGGGGGAGTCGCTCCTCGAGCAGCAGGAGCGGGTGCTGGCTACGCTCGACGACGTCGCCGCGACCGCCGAGCTCCCCGCGCTCGTGGTCTGTCATGCGGGGTCGATCAGGGTCGTGCTCTGCGCGCGTGACCCCCGCGGCCTCGATGCCTTTCACGAGTTCAGGATTCCCAACGCCGGGCTGGTGCCCCTGTGAAGCGGCTGCCGTTGGCGGCCTTCGCGGCCCTCGTGGTGGCGACGATCGCCGCGTTCTTCATTACCCAGCACCTGAAGGCGACCACGCCGGTGATCGACGGGGTGACGCGTCCGGCGCCGTTCTCCGACGACGGCGACGGCTGCCAGATCCGCACCTCGATCAACTTCTATCTCCTGCATCGCTCGGACAGCGTGAGCGTCTTCGTCGTCGACTCCGACGGCGACGTCGTCCAGACGGTCGCCTCGGGCGTGCACATGAGCAAGCCCGACCCCAAGGTCTCCCGCCGGACCTTCTACTGGTACGGCCACGAGTCCGATGGTGCGCTCGCCCCCGACGGCACCTATCACTTCCGCATCGCCCTCGCCGATCAGGGCCGGATCGTCGACCTCACTCAGGATCCGATCCTCCTCGACACGGTTCCCCCGCACCTCGTGGTCACCGGCGTCAGCCCCTCACAGCTCCCCGCCCCCGGCGGCGCGCCGGCGACCGTCCACTTCACCGGGAGCAAGGGCCGGGGCGGCTACCTGATCATCTACAAGACCGGTCTGAGCGGCACACCCCAGGCGGTCGACGCGCGCAAGATTCCCTTCTCCAAGGCCAACTCGGGCGGCTACACCAAGACCTGGAATGGGCTCGTCCACGGACGCCCCGCCCCTCCCGGCACCTACGTGATGGCGCTCAAGGTGGCCGATCGCGCCTGCGTCACCGGAACCTTCCCGGCCTATCTTCCCCCGCGCGCCGGAACCACGCCTCACGCTGGGGTCACCGTCTCTTATCTTGCGGCTGAGCCCCCGCTCGACCCGGTCATCGCCGGCTCTACCACGGTGGTGGGCGTGGAGGCCGACCGGCAGCGCTACCACTGGGCGCTGCGCCACGCGGGATCGACGCGCAAGCCGATCACCCGCGGATCGGGGACGGCGACGAGCCTCAGAGTCCGCCTACCCGGACGCTCGGCGGGGCTCTACGAGCTGGCGATCCGCGCCGGCGACCAGCGGACCGTGGTCCCCCTCGTCGCGCGCGCGCCGGCGAGGAGCGACCGCATACTCGTGGTCCTCCCGGCTTTGACCTGGCAGGGGGAGAACGCGGTCGACGACGACGGCGACGGCTTCCCCGACACGCTGGTTGCGGGCGGCCCGATCGAGCTGCACCGTCCCCTCGTCGACGGGCTCCCGGCCGATTTCTCCGCCCAGGCTTCGCTGCTCACCTATCTCGCCCGCGTGGGGATGCCTTACAGCCTGAGCACCGATATCGCCCTCGTCGACGGCTCGGGACCGTCGCTCTCGCGGTACACGGGCGTCGTCTTTGCCGGCCCGGAGCGGTGGCTCCCGGCAGCGCTGGCGCCCGCGCTGCGGCGCTATGTCGAGCAGGGCGGCCGCGTGCTCTCGCTCGGCGCCGGGTCGCTTCAGCGCACGGCGGCGGTCAGGCAGGCGCCCGCCGGTCTCCAGGCGCTCAACCCGTCGCCGGCGGCGGCCACCGACGTCCTCGACGCGCGGCCCGGCGCGCTGATCACCCACAACACGGAGGCGATCGTGAGCATCCGCGATCGCCTCGGCCTGTTCAACGGCACGAGCGGCACGTTCTCGGGGTTTGGGTCCTTCGAGCCGTTCCCCGCGGTGGCCGCGCCGGCGCGGATCCTCTCGGCGGCCGGCACTACCTCGCAGACGCCGAGCATCGTTGGTTACCGACTCGGCTCAGGAGTGGTCGTCGACATCGGCCTGCCCACCTTCACCACCAGCCTCGCTCACGACGTCGACACCCAGGAGCTGCTGCGACGGCTGTGGACGATCCTCGCCCACTAGGGGCGCTAGCTCGTGAAGTGCGCGATCTCGAGTTCCTCGAGGCGATCCCAGAGCAGCTCGTTCGCTTCGAACCAGCTTCGCTCCGGAGGCAGCGGTGCGAGCGCCTCAAGGGAGATCTCGACCACCGCGCGCCCTTTGGCGAGCTCGTCGAGCTCGTCGATGCGCTGCTGGAGCTTGGGCTCGGTCTCGGTGCGCGCCCCGGACCGCAGGTACCACAGCTCGGCTCCCTTATGGCGCGCCAGCAGCGCGAGCCCCATCATCGTCTGGAGCGGGTCATAGACGACGACCACGCGCGCCGAGCCGGGGAGCTTCAGGCGCCTGGCCTGGCGCAGCGCGGTATGCGCCGCGAACGATTCCGGCAGCCGCGCCAGCCGCGACCACGACACGCGGGGCGGCTCGAGGGCGATGACCCGCGGGGCGCGCAGGAGATCGCGCGCGTGCTCCTCGAGCGCGAACTCCTCGAGTCGGGCGGGCAGGAGCAGAACGGCGAGCGGGTCGGGCATCGGCTGCGCACCGTAGCGTTTGCGCGGTGACTGGCTACCTGAAGCGCCTGCTCAGGGTGCTGGCGGCGTACCAGCTGCCGGACATCGTCTCGAAGTTCCTCGCCGTCGGCCTGCTCCCGGTCTACACGCACTATCTCAAGACCAGCGCTTACGGCGAGGTCGAGTTGCTGGCCAACGGGGTGATCTTCGTCAGCATCGTCGTGCGCTTCGGGATGATCGAGGCGTTCCTGCGCTACTACTACACCGACACCGATGAGCACCGGCGCGACGCCCTCGTCCGCCGCGCGGTTGGGTTCCTCCTGCTCACCACGACGCTCGCCTCGGTGGTCGCCGCGGCCGCCGCCCACCCGCTGGCGCGCCTGATCCTCGGGCACGTCCCCCACGCCACCGAGCTCTTCCTCATCGCCGTGCTCGGGCTGTGGTCGTTCACCAACCTCGAGCTCGCGTACGCGCTCCTGCGCGTCGACGAGCGCGTCCGGACCTACGCCACCGCGTCGCTCATCAACGTCGGGATCACCATCGCGGCGTCGGTGATCCTCGTGGTCGGGCTCGGGCTGGGGGCTCGCGGACTCCTGCTCGGTAACTACGGCGCCTCGACCCTCGTCCTTCTCGGCCTGTGGTGGTCCTATCGCCGCCGGCTCCTGGGTGCGCACGCGAGCGCCGAGAACCTCCCGGTGCTCATGCGCTTCGGCCTGCCCACGGTGCCCGCCGAGGCGTCGGTCTACGCGCTCAACATCGTCGATCGCTACTACATCTACCACGGCCACGGGAGCGCCCACGGCCCGGGCGCCGCCGGCGTCTACTCGATCGCGGTGAAGCTCGCGGGGGTCGTCGTGTTCACCGTGCGGGCCTTCCAGTACGCCTGGCCACCGCTCGCCTACTCGGTCACCGACGACGCCGAGGCCTCGCGGCTCTACGGCTTCGTCACCACCTACTACGTCCTCTTCAGCGGCTGGATCGTCGCCGGGCTCGCGCTCGAGGGCCGCTGGGTAGTGCGCCTGCTCACCTCGCAGTCCAGCTACTACCCGGCCTATAAGCCGCTGCCCTGGGTCGCCCTCGGCTGGGCCATGTACGGCCTCTTCGTCGTCTTCCTGGTCATCGCCGGCCGCTCGAAGGTGACGACCCGCAATTTCCCCGCCGCCGTCGCCGGGCTCGCGACGAACGTCGTCCTCCTCGTCATCCTCCTCCCGCGGCTCGGTCTCGCGGGCGCCGGCGTCGCCCTGTGCGGCGCCTACCTGGTGATGCTCACGGCGATGCACTTCTTCACCCGCCGGCTCTTCAGCGTCGCCTTCGAGTGGCGCCGCCTCGCCCAGATCGTCCTCGTCGTCGGGGGGATCGCCGCCCTCGGCGATCTCTTCCTGCCGACCGGCGGCTTCAGCGGCTTTCTCCTGCGCGCCCTCGCGTGGATCGCCATCCCCCTGGTGATGCTCCTCACCCGCTTCCCCCACCGCGAGGAGCTCGACCGGCTCCGGGCGCTCACGCGCAGGCCGCCCAAGCCCGCCGGCAGCGGGGCGGCGCCATGACCCGCCCGGCGGTGAGCGTCGTCGTCCCCTTCGCCGGCACCGCCGCCGACGCGCAGCGGGCCGTCAATACGGTGCTCGGGATCGAGCTGGGCCCCGGAGACGAGCTGATCATCGCCGATAATTCGGGCACCGTCCCCGCCACGCCGGGACTGACCGTCGTCCCGGCGCTCGCCGAGCGCTCGCCGGCCCACGCCCGCAACGCAGGCGCCGAGCGGGCCCGCGGCGAGTGGATCCTCTTCCTCGATGCCGACTGCCGCCCGGGCCCGGGACTCCTCGACGCCTACTTCGCCTCGCCCGTGCAGGGCGCAGTCGGCGCGCTGGCGGGCGCCGTCGTGGCCGCCACCGAGGATCGGACGCTGGCCGCCCGGTACGGGTCGGCACGGAACTTCCTCAGCCAGGAGGCCCATCTCGCCCACCCCTACCGCCCGCGCGCCGTCGCGGCCAACCTCCTCGTGCGGCGCGCCGCCTTCGAGGAGCTCGGGGGCTTCTTCGAGGGACTGCGCGCGGCCGAGGACACCGACTTCTCCTGGCGCCTCCAGGAGGCCGGCTGGCAGCTCGCGATCCGCCCGCAGGCCGGCGTCGAGCATCACTACCGGACGACCCTGACCGAGCTTCGCGCGCAGTGGCGCGGCTACGCCGCCGGGCGGGCCTGGCTCGGTCGCCGCTACCCGGACTTCACCCCCGAGCCGGCCCTCGTCCGCGCCGCGAAGCGCCTGGTGCGCGGGCGCAGCGGGGCCGCCAGAGCGTCGGGCCCTCGCGCAGCCCGGGGCCCCTCGGCCACCTCG
>DATCEM010000496.1:0-6669 GCA_036510175.1 Solirubrobacteraceae bacterium
CGGCCCGCGGCGCCTGCTCGTCCAGCCCGTCCTCGAGGGGTCGTCCTGACCGCCTGGCCTCACGTTCGCGCCGCGCCGCCTCGCGCTCCTCCGGGGTGCGGTCGCTCACGCGGCGGTCTCCGGCAGCTGAGTGGGCTTTAGCCGACTCCCCAGCCAATCCTCGAGCAGATGCGCCGCGGCGCGGGAATCCTCGCTCGCGTCGCCCCCCGTGCGCTCCGCCAGCTTGGTCGTGAAACGCTCGTCGTAGAGCTCCACGGGGATGGCGAGCTCGCGTTCGAGGGCCTCGGCGAAGGCCCGCGTCTCCGCCGTCTGCGCCGAGTCCTCCCCCGACAGCGACAGGGGGAGCCCGACGACGACGCGCTCGACCCCCCGTTCACGCACGAGCGCGCGCAGGCGCGCGCGACCGCGCCGGGTGGCGGGCCGGAGCACGGGCTCGATCGGCGTTGCGAGCACACCGGTCGGGTCGCTCAGCGCACACCCGCACCGCGCGCTGCCGTAGTCGAGCGCAAGCACACGCATCGCGCTCCGCCTCAGCCGTCCAGGGCCGCCTCGATCGCCGCCTGCGCGGCGGCGATCGCGTCGGGGAGCTTCGCCGGGTCGCGCCCACCGGCACGGGCGAGGGTGTCGCGCCCGCCGCCACCTCCCCCGACGAGCTTCGCCGCGGCGGTGACGAGCTCATCCGCGCGGACACCTCGCCCGACGAGCGCCGGGGAAACGCTCGCGACGAGGTCGACGCGGTCGGCGTCGGCGCGGCCGAGGACGACGGCGGCGTCGCCGAGCTTGGCTCGGAGCTGCTCCGAGATCTCGAGGAGCGCCTTCGCGTCCCGCACTTCGACCACGGCGGCTAGGAGCCGCGCGCCGCCGCGATCCGTGGCCTGGGCGGCCAGCGCATCGACATCCACGGCGCCGTTCGTGCCTCCGCGCCGAGCTGCCTTCTCGAGCTCCTTGGCGCGGGCGCGGAGCTCCGCTACCCCGTCGGGAACGCGCTCCGGCGGCATGCGCAAGAGCTCGCCCGCGCGTCCCAGCGCTCCGTCGTGCCGGCGCATGAGCGCGACCGCCTCGGGTCCCGTTACCGCCTCGATCCGGCGCACGTTCGCGGCGCTCGAGGTCTCGCCGAGCACCTTGAAGACGCCGATCTGGGAGGTGAAGCGCACGTGGGTACCACCGCACAGCTCGCGCGAGAAGGAGCCGTCGCCGACCTCGACCATGCGCACGACGTCGCCGTACTTCTCGCCGAAGAGCGCCATCGCCCCCAGTTGCTTGGCCTCGTCGAGGGTGGTGGTGAGGGCGCGCACCGGCTGGTTCTCGAGGATCCAGTGGTTGACCGCGTCTTCGACATCCTTCAGCTCCTCGGCGCTCAGTCCCTGCCCGTGGCTGAAGTCGAAGCGCAGCTTGTCCGGGCCCACGTAGGAGCCTGCCTGATGCACGTGCGTCCCGAGCCGACTGCGCAGCGCGGCGTGCAGGAGGTGAGTCGCGGTGTGGTTGGCTTCCGTCGCGTGGCGCGCACGGCGGTCGACGTGAGCGTGCACCCGCTCGCCCTGCTTCGGTTCGCCGCGCTCGGGGACGACCGTGAGCACCTGATCGTCACCGAGGCGCATGACGTCCTGCACCCGCGCCAAGCAGTCGCCATCGGCGCACTCGATCCATCCCGAATCCGCCACCTGGCCGCCGCCCGTGGCGTAGAACGGCGATTCGAGCAGCTTGACGAGGACGCGCCCGTCGTCGCGCTCGAGCGCCCCGACGGTGGTCTCGTGGTCGGTCGTCTCGTAGCCGACGAAGTCGGTGGCGAAACCCGCCGCGCCCGCGAGCGCGAGGGCCCGCTCGCGGACCGATTCATCGACCCGGCCGCGGCCGGCGCCGAAGCGCGCGCGGTTGCGCTGCTCCTCCATGAGATCTTCGAATCCCGCCTCGTCGACGCCGAGGCCGCGCTCGGCGACGAGCTCGAGCGTCAGGTCGATGGGGAATCCCTGCTCGTCGTGCAGGCGGAAGGCGTCGGCGGCGGCGATTCCCTCGGCCCCGGTGGCGAGTGCCCGGTCGATCAGCGCCTCGAGCTGCTTGAGCCCCTGGGCGAGCGTGCGACCGAACCCGACCTCCTCGTCGTTCAGCCACTTACGGATCGAGTCGCGGTGCTCGTGGAGGTCGCCGTACTCGGTCCCCATGGTCTCGGTGACCACGTCGGCGTAGCGGTCGAGGAAGCCGGAATCCAGCCCCAGGGTTCTCCCCTGGAGGATCGCCCGGCGCATGATGCGCCGCAGCACGTAACCGCGCTCCTCGTTGCTCGGCACCACGCCGTCGGCGATGAGAAAGGTCATGGCACGGGAGTGGTCGGCGAGGATACGCAGCGCGCGGTCGCTCTTGAACTCGCCGCCGTACCGCTTCCCCGACAGCTCCTCGCCGAGCGAGATCAGCGGCGCGAACTGGTCGGTCTCGAATACCGACGTCTTTCCCTGGAGCATCGCCGCCATTCGGTTCAGGCCGAGGCCGGTGTCGATGTTCTTCGCCGGCAGCGGGGTCAGCACGTTCCCCGGATCCTGGTCGAACTGCATGAACACAAGGTTCCAGTACTCGAGGAAGCGCTCGTTCTCGCCCCCCGGCAGGTCATCGGGCTGGCCGTGCTCGACACCGCGATCGAGGTAGAGCTCAGAGCACGGTCCGCACGGCCCGGTCGGACCCATCTGCCAGAAGTTCTCCGAGCGCGGGCACTCGACGATCCGCTCGCGCGGGACCCCGATCTCGAGCCAAGCCTCGATCGCCTCCTCGTCGGGCCCAAGCCCGAGCTGGTCGTCGCCGGCGAACACGGTGACCCAGATGTCCTCGGCGCGAAGCCCGAAGCCCTCGAGCGAGAGGTCCCACGCGAACCGCGCCGCCTCGCGCTTGAAGTAGTCGCCGAACGAGAAGTTTCCGAGCATCTCGAAGAACGTCAGGTGGTGCGGCGTTGTCCCGATGATCTCGATGTCGGCGGTGCGGAAGGTCTTCTGGCACGTCGTGGCGCGTGGGCGAGGTGGGCGCTCGGTACCCAGGAAGTACGGCTTCAGCGGAACCATCCCCGCGATCGTGAAGAGCACGGAAGGGTCGTGCTCGGCCGGGATCAGCGAGGCCGAGGGGAGCCGCAGGTGCTCGCGCGCCTGGAAGAACTCCAAGTACGTGCGCCGGATCTCATCGGAGGTCATCGCGACACCAGTGTATGCACGTGGGTGTCGATTCGTTGGACTGCGGAGCGGGACTATCAAGGCTCGGGAGCGTCAGGTCGACACCTGACTTGATGCCCTCCATTCGTCGCCTAATCCTCCTCATCGTCCTCGCCGTCGCCGCGCTGGCCGCCCCGGCCGCCGCGTCCGCGGCCCCGCTCGACCTGGCCGGCTTCACCATCTCCTCCCCGCTCCTCTTCGTCAACGAGAACGCGGGGGCGGCAGTGGTCACGGTCAACCGACTCGACACCAGCCAGGCGGGCCAGGTGCGCTACATCGCCCTCCCGCTCACGGCGGAGAAGAACATCGATTTCAGCCCCGTGAAGGGCATGATCAGCTTCCAGGCCGGGCAGGCGAGCGCGACGTTCTCGGTCCCGATCGTCGACCACGGCGTACCGACGCTGCCCAAGACGCTCACCGTCTCGCTCTTCGGGCCCTACCCGAGCGGCCTGGGCATCCCCTCGACCGCGGTACTGACGATCCTCGGCAACGATCCGGTCCCGACGACGGTCACCACAGTGAACCCGGACAACCCGCTGGCGCTCTCGACCCCGCCTCCGGCCACCGATCCCCTCACCGGCGCGGCTCCCTTCGTCGATCCTAAGTCGCTCGCCGCCGACTCCGCCCGGCACTACCGAAACCGCCGCCCCGCGTGGTCGCATGCGCTCGACGTCATCGCCCGAGAGCCCAACGTGCAGCGTTACGGTAACTGGACCGGACCCAACCCGGGGCTCCAGGTCTCGCAGTACCTCGGACGCGCCTCGGTGCTCCAGCCGGGGACGGTCCCCGAAATCTCGACCTACTACCTGGTCGACTCCAAGCGGGTCGGCGGCCATTGCGGGCGCTACTCAGACCCGCCGTGGCGCCAGGGCGCCTACCACCGGTGGGTCTCGAGCCTGGCCTCCGGGATCGGGGACTACAAGGTGATCGTCTTCCTCGAGATGGACTCGCTCATCACCACCGGCTGCCTCAGCCATCACGGCCTCGCGGTCCGGCTGGCCGAGCTCCACGACGCGATCAACATTCTCTCGAAGCTTCCCCACGTAGTGGTCTATCTCGACGCCGGAGCCGGCGACGCCGTCCCCGCCACACGCACGGCGAGCATGCTCCGGCAGGCAGGCGTATCGGAGATCCAGGGATTCTTCGTCAACTCGACCCACTTCGACTGGACCTCGCGCGAGATCCGCTACGGCGATGAGATATCGCGTCTCACCGGCGGCAAGCACTTCGTCGTGAACACGGCCGAGAACGGTCGCGGGCCACTCGTCCCCCGCTCCCGGGTCAAGTACGGCAACGAGATCCTCTGTGACCCGCCCGGACGCGGCCTTGGCCCGCTCCCCAGCTTCGACACCGGACAGACGAACGTCGATGCGTTCGCATGGATCGCCTATCCGGGCAGGTCGGGCGGCGCCTGCCGCAAGGGCGCGCCACCCACCGGCGTCTTCTGGCCCCAGCTCGCGGTGCAGCTCGTACGCGACGCGAACTACGCGGTCAGGTAGCGACCCGAGCGATCGTTCCCCACCCCACCACCAGGTCGCCGTCCATCAGACAGGCGAGCTGACCGGGCGCGGCGGCATCGGCGGCGGCGTCGAGGTGCACGGTGAGGGCGGCGTGGCGGCCCGCGGGTGGCGCTCCGGCGACCCGCGCCGGAATCGGCTGCGAGCGGTACCTGAGCTTGATCCGATCGACGCGCGCGCCCGGTCGGTGCAGACGCGCGCCCCGGACTGCGACGCGGTCGGTGAGCAGGTCCGCGCGCGATCCGACGGTCACGCGATTACTCTCGGCGTTCGTCTCGAGCACGTACAGCGGCTCTCTCCCGCCCAGGCGCAGTCCCCGGCGCTGGCCGACGGTGAAGCCCTGGTGCCCGCGGTGGCGGCCGAGCATCGTGCCGCGCGAATCGACCACCTCGCCTGGACGCTCGTCGACGCCGCCGTGGCGCGCGAGGAAGCGAGCCCGGTCGGTGCCCGCGAGGAAGCACAGATCCTGGGAGTCGGGCTTTCCCGCGACCGGGAGCCCCGCTTGCGCAGCGATCCCCCTGACCTCGGGCTTGACGAGATCCCCGAGGGGGAAGCACATTCTCGCCAGCGAGCGCGGAGCGAGCGCCGCGAGCATGTAGGTCTGATCCTTGGCCGGGTCGGCGGCCGCGCGCAGCAGGGGCCCGGAGGCGTTCGTACCGTCGGCCAGGCGCGCGTAGTGGCCGGTGGCCAATTGTGCGCATCCGAGCACGTCGGCGAAGGCGAGCATGGCATCGAGGCGGACGTGGCCGTTACAGCGCACGCATGGGTTCGGCGTCTCGCCGGCGGCGTGCGCGGCGATGAAGGGCTCGACGACGCCGGCTCGGAACTCGTCGCGGAGGTCGAGGGTGAAGTGTGCCAGACCCATGCGGTGGGCGATGGCCCGCGCGCCGCGTACCGCCGAGGCCGAGCAGCAGCTTCGCTCGCCGTCGTTCTCGGGATCCGCCCACAGCTCGAGGGTGACCGCTGCGGTCTCGCCGCCGCGCGCGCACAGGAGCGCCGCCACGGCGCTGTCGACGCCACCGCTCATCGCCACCAGGGTCCGGCTCGCCCCGCCGCCTGGGGGGTCGATCGCGGCATGCGCGCGGACCGCGGCGCCGAGCGCGCGATGGAGGGCGTCGGCTGCGAGCTCGGCAGCGTGGAGCTTGCCGGGGCTCAGGCCGCCGAGCTCGGCGGCGATCTCGCGCACGCCTACACGAGCGGCTTCGAGGACCGGGCGCCCGCGAACGAGGGCGACGGCGGCGCTGCCCGAGGCGATCGTGGCGCCACACCCCTCGCCCTCGAAACCGGCGCCGATCACCCGGTCCCCCTCGACGGCGAGCGAGATGCGCATGCGGTCGCCGCACGCCGCGCCCCCGGCCGCGCCGGTGAACGAGTCGGCGGGCAGGTGACGAAGGCCCTGCGGGGATTCGAGGTGGTGCGCGAAGCGGTCCAGGTCCACCCCCGCGAGGATAGGGGGCGCTTCGCGCCCTTGGGAGTTCGCCTGGCGGCGAACGTCCCGGGGCTCAGCGCATGCTCAGCGCGTCGCCCACCCGGTGGGCGATCTCGAAGGCGCTGGCGTAGCCGACGAGGGTGAAGGCCTGCCGGGACGAATCGACGATGACGAGCGTCGGCGAGCTCTGGATCAGGACCTGGGTCGTCACCACGGGATAGTTGGCGACCTCGCTGAGCGGAATCGCCAGCTTGACCACGCGCCCCCGGCCGCTGGGGATCGTCCCCAGTTCCTGCTTGACGGCCTGGTCGTCGGCGGCGGCGGGGTTGTAGAAGAGGAGCGCCAGGACCTTGTGTTCGGCGAGCGCCCGGTTGACGACGTTCAAGCGCTCGGTCGGCGTCGTCACGCGGGGGGAGGCGGAGGTCTTGGCCGTTCTCGTCCGCGAGGCGGCGTGGGTCGCGGTCGCGGCGTGGGTACGGGCGTGGGCCGGGGTCCGCGAGGCATGGCGGGCGGCGGGCTTGGCCACGACGGGCGC
>DATCEM010000497.1:0-3622 GCA_036510175.1 Solirubrobacteraceae bacterium
CGGCGCCATCGCGCTGCTCGCGTGCTCGGCCGAGATCCTCTGCGAGATCGCGGTGGACCTGGCCGCTCGTCCGCGGGATGCCCGACTCCTGATCGACGGGATCGAAACGGTCGCCGGTGTTTCCGGCGTTGCCCTCGGCCGCGAGGTGCTGCGCGCGCCGAGCCTTCCGCAGCTCTCCAGCGATGTGGCGATCGAAGTCCAGCTCGCGCTCCTGCTGACCTTCGCAGAAGTTACGGCGATCTCGTTGTGGACGCTCTCACCCGGCGGCGACCTCGTCCATGTCTCGCACGCCGGCGAGCTCGATCCCGGCTCGCCGCGCAGCAGCGACGCCGCGAGCATGCTGTTATCGGGCTCAGATCCCGAAACGAACCTCGGCTCGGAAGCGGGGATCAGGGTTGAGCGGTGGCTGCATCCCGTGGCGGCGCTGGTCGCCCACGGCGAGCCGGCACGCGCAGATCACCGTGTGCTGCTGCTCGAGGCGGCCGTGCCCGTGCTCGGTTCAATCCTCGAGCGAGACGAAGCGCGTGCGCGCGAGCAGTCAACGGGGGAGTCGGTCGTGAGCTCGGTCGAGCGCAGGCTGGCGCGCGTGCGCTTCGATCTCCATGACGGGCCCCAGCAGGACGTGCACCTCCTCGCCCAGGATCTTCGCTGGTTTCGCGATCAGCTGCGCCCGATCGTCGGCGAGGACCCAAACGCCGGCCGCCTCCTAGGCCGCGTCGACGACTTCGAGGCTCAGCTCGTCGCGCTCGACGGTGACCTGCGGAGGATCTCGACATCCGTCGAGTCGCCGTTCGTCCATCCCGGTTCGCTGCCCGAGCGACTGCGCCAGATCACCGATGCGTTCGCGGCGCGCAGTGGGTTTGAGCCCGACATCCGCCTGGAGGGCGACCTCACGAAGCTCTCAGAGTCGCAGCAGATCGCCCTGATGGCGCTGATCCGCGAGGCGCTGAGCAACGTGCGCGAGCACAGCGAGGCGCGCAAGGTGACGATCAGGATCTCGTCTCGTTCCAGCGGCGTGCAGGCCGAGGTCACCGATGACGGGATCGGCTTCGAGCCGGAGACCACGCTGGTCCGGGCGGCACGCGAAGGTCATCTCGGCCTGGTCGGCATGCACGAGCGAGTGCGCATGCTGGGGGGTCGCACGCTCATCGAGAGCCGCCTCGGAGGCCCCACGGTGATCTCCGTGAACCTACCCTCCTGGCCGTCGCGTCCTGGGGACGCTTGAGGTCTACGCCGCAACGAGGTCGTGCTCGAACGCGTAGCGCACGGCACCGGCTCGGTTGGCGACGCCGATCTTGCGGTAAATGTTGGTGAGATGGAACTTGATCGTGTGCTCGCTGACCCACAGATCGCGACTGATCGCTGCCGTCGTCAGCCCCTCGGCCACGGCACAGAGGATCGTCCCCTCGCGGTCGGTGAGGGTGGGCAGGTCGGGCTGAGCACGGCCGCCGATCGGGGTCGCGCCACCGGCTGGGGCGTGGAACACAGCACCGCTCGAGGCCTGGCGCAGTACCGATGCGACGTCGAGGGTAGCCGCGCTCTTGAGCACGTAGGCGCTCGCGCCGGCGCGCAGGGCGCCGTCGATCGACCGCCGGTCATCACAGGCCGAGAGCACGACGATCTTGACCTCGGGCCAAGTCTCGCGAATGTGCTCGATGTGCTCGACGCCGTCTACGCCCGGCATCCGTAGATCGAGGAGCACGAGTCCCGGCCGGCGACGCTCGACGAGGCCCATGAGCTCCGGTCCGGAATGAGCCTCTCCGACGACCTCGATGTCCTCGAAGGGCTCGATCGTACGCCGGATTCCGGCGATGACCATCGGGTGGTCGTCGGCGATCAGCACCCTGATTCGATCGCTCGCCGGATCGGCGTCGACGTCGGTGCGGACCTCGTTGGTGTATGCGGTCATGGTCATAGCCTTCCCCTTGCTGCCAATTCGGTTTGTTCGCTACGCAATGTTTCGGCGCTGGCGGAACGCGTCTGCTCAGTGGTTTTCCCTCAACTCGGCGACGGTAAGTACCTAAGTCCGTGCGACGCGGTCGTTTCTCATAGGGTTCGCGGCGCCATGCATGTCGTCCCCACCAATATCGCCGACCATGTCGGCCGCACGCCGATGGTTCAGCTCACGCGGATGCTCTCCGAGACCGATGTCGAGATCTTCGCCAAGCTCGAGTCGTTCAACCCCGGCGGTAGCGTGAAGGACAGGATCGGCGTGGCGATGATCGACGCGGCGGAGCGCGAGGGGCTGATCGACCCCGGTCGCACGACGATCGTCGAAGCCACGAGCGGCAACACCGGGATCGCCCTCGCGTTCGTATGCGCAGCCAAGGGCTACGAGCTCGTGCTCACCCTCCCGCAGGGGATGAGCCGCGAGCGCGAAGGGCTCCTGAGGCTCTACGGCGCGCAGGTCCAGGTGACGGAGTCGTTGGGCGGGATGACCGAGGCGGTCCAGGCGGCGAGGGCAATGGCCCAGCGCGATGACGTCTTTCTCCCCGATCAGTTCTCCAATCCGGCGAACCCCGAGATCCATCGCCGGACCACCGGGCCCGAGATCTGGGAGACCCTCGACGGTCGCGTCGACGTGTTCGTCGCCGGCGTCGGCACCGGCGGCACGATCACCGGTGTAGGGGAGTTCCTCAAGCAGCGCAATCCCTCCTGTCGCGTGGTGGCCGTCGAGCCCAGCTCCTCGGCTGTCCTCTCCGGGCGACCGCCGGGGGCGCACAAGATCCAGGGGATCGGCGCCGGGTTCGTGCCCGCGGTGCTGAACCGGAAGGTCATCGACGAGGTGATCGCAGTCAAGGACGAGGACGCGATCGAGACCGCGCGCGCACTCGCCCGGCGCGAGGGCGTGCTCGCGGGCATCTCGTGTGGCGCGGCGGCGTGGGCGGCGTTCGAGATCGCCCGGCGACCTGAGTCGCGCGGGTCGCGGATCGTCATGGTCTTGCCCGACTCGGGAGAGCGCTACGTGTCGACGCCGTTCTTCGCCCCGTAGCGCCGCAAGCCGCCGATCGCCAGTCGGTACGCTGTAGTCATGCTGGGGCTTGGGCTGCTGGCGCGCACCGCGGCGGAGATCCGGCGCGACGTCGCCGCGGCCAATACCCGCGACCCCGCCGCGCGCGGTGTGGGGTCATTCGAGATCCTCGCGACGTGGCCCGGGGTGCATGCCCTGCTCGCGCACCGCGTCGCGCACGCGCTGCTCGGCGCCGGCGTGCCGTTCGTTCCCCGCGCCATCGCGACGCTCTCGCGCGCGGCCACGGGGATCGAGATCCATCCCGCCGCCGAGATCGGCTACGGCCTGTTCATCGACCACGGCATGGGGGTGGTGATCGGCGAGACCGCCCGGATCGGGAACGACGTCACCCTCTATCAGGGGGTCACGCTCGGCGGCACGGGATTCGCCACTGGTAAACGTCACCCGACGGTGGAGGACAACGTCACGATCGGGTCCGGCGCCAAGCTCCTGGGGCCGATCACCGTCGGCCACGGCTCGAAGATCGGCGCCAACAGCGTGGTCATCCACGATGTGCCGGCGAACTCGACGGTTGTGGGCAACCCCGGTCATCCCGTGCGGGTGGAGGGTCGCCGCCCCGAAGGGCCCGACACCGACTGGGTGCACCTTCCC
>DATCEM010000498.1:0-6585 GCA_036510175.1 Solirubrobacteraceae bacterium
TGTTCGTGGCCCTGCGCGACACGCCCCCCGACGCTCGCGGCGAGGTTCAGCTCGCCGACGGCCTGCGTACCGTCCTGCGCGAGGGCGGGCGGATCGTCGCCGTGCCCCTGCGCGGGGGAGAGCGGCGCCACGACATCGGCACCGTAGAGGGCTACTGCTCGGCCTTCCTCGAGCTGGCGCTGGCCGACCCGCGGGTCGGCCCGGCGCTGCGCGCCCGTGCCGCGACGCTGCTCGATGGCCCGGGCTAGCGCCTTCGCCCGCGCCGCCCTCGCCGGTAACCCCTCGGACGGCTACGGAGGAGCGACGCTTGCCGTGGTCGTCCGCGACTACTCCGCCGAGGTGCAGGCCAGGCCGGAGCAGGCTGCGGCGATCGCGCCCGCCAGCGCGCTCGTGCAGGCGACAATCGAGCGCTTCGAGCGCGTGCTCGCTCCCGGAGCCCCACCGGCGGGTGTCCGGTGGGCGACCTCGATACCGCGGGCCGTCGGCCTCGGGGGCTCGAGTGCGATCGTCATCGCGACAACACGGGCCCTGGCCGAGCTCCACGACGTGCCCCTGGCCCCGGACGAGCTCGCCTCCTTCGCCCTCGCCGTCGAGACCGCCGAGCTCGGCATCGCCGCCGGGCTCCAGGACCGCGTCGCCCAGGCCTACGGGGGGCTCACGTTCATGGATTTCCGGCGCGGCGTCTACGAGCGTCTGGACCCGATGCTCCTGCCGCCGCTCGTCCTCGCCTGGGACCTCGAGGCGGCCGGGCATTCGGGCATCACCCACGCAGACCTGCGCACCCGGTTCGACGCTGGAGATCGTGGGGTGCGCGCCGCGATGTCCGAGCTCGCCGAGCTCGCGCACGGGGCGCGATCGGCCCTCCTCGCCGGTGATGCCCGGCGGTTCGCCGACTGCCTGGACGGGAGCTTCGACGCTCGGCGGCGGATGCTCATCCTCGACGAGCGCCACGTCGCGATGATCGAGCTCGCGCGAGAGCTCGGGGCGAGCGCCAACTACACGGGCTCGGGTGGGGCGATCGTCGCCTGCTGCCGCGACGACGAGCAGCGCACCCGAGTCGTCGCCGCGCTTGCGCAGGCCGGCCATTCCGCGATCGCCCCCATGGTCACGCCGCCGTAGTGAGCTGCCCCCGGCGCCTGCTACGGTCCGGCGCCGGCCGTAGGTTATGAAACCACGCGATCAGCTTGACCCCGAACCGAGCGGCGTCACCCGCCGCTCTTTCGTCATCGATGGCGCGGCGGCGCTCGCCGTGGGGGCGATCGGTGGCCGCGTCCTCCGTCGGGCGCCGCGCGCGCGAGCGCTCACCTCCTCCCAGATGCAGGCGCTGCAAGCGCTCGGGCGATCGACCATGCGCGTGCCCGGTTCGCTCCCCAACGCGGCGCTGCCGGCCGGCGTGGACACCATGCCCGAGATCGAGCACGTCGTTGTGCTCATGATGGAGAACCACAGCTACGACAATCTGCTGGGGATGCTCGGCCGCGAGAAAGGGCAGTACCCGCGGGGCGACGGCTTCGCCATCGCCGGCGACGGCGTACCGACGGCGAGTAACCCCTACGCCGATGGCACTCCGCAGCGCGCGTTCCGGATGCCCACGACCTGCCAGCTCGACGGTAAGCCCTCGCAGGAGTGGGAGCAGTCCCACATCCAGTACGCGAACGGCCGGTGCGACGGCTTCGTGATCTCGCAGAGCGGCCCCGTGGCCATGGGCTATTGGACGGGCGAGGATCTCCCCTTCACCTACGACCTGGCGACGCGTTTCCCGATCGGCGACCGCTGGTTCTCCAGCCTTCTCGGCCAGACCGATCCCAACCGCCGCTACCTGATCGCGGCCACGTCCACCGGCATGACCGACGATATCGGGGCGTCGATCGGTGGCTTGCTCCCCGACGTGAGCTATGTCCTCCCGCTCGGCGGGACGATCTTTAACAGTCTCAGCGCCGCCGGGATCAGCTGGATCGACTACTACACGACCTTCCCGAGCGGCACCACGGCGGAGCTCTACCCCGTGTTCGACACGCTCTCCTCGCTGCAGTACGCGAAGCCGATCGCCCAGTTCTTCACCGACGCCGCCGCCGGCACGCTCCCGAGCTTCAGCCTGGTCGATCCCGACTACGACACCCAGTCGCAGGAGGACCCCCAGAACATCGTCGTCGGCGAGGCGTTCCTCGGCCGCGTGGTCGAAGCGGTCGGCGGCTCGCCGGCGTGGCGCAAGACGATGCTCGTCATCACCTACGACGAGCACGGCGGCTACTACGACCACGTCCCCCCGCCCGTGGCCCTCGCGCCGGATGGGCTCGGGCCGATCGTCCAGCCCGGCGAATCGACCTACGACGGGTTCACGCGCTACGGCTTTCGCGTGCCCGCGATCGTCGTCAGCCCGTACGCGAAGCGCGACTACATCAGCCACCTCATCTACGACCACACGGCGATCCTCGCCTTCCTCGAGCGCAAGTGGAACCTGCCCGCGCTGACCTATCGGGACGCCAACGCCAACGATCTGACCGACTTCCTCGACCTCGGGGCGATGGCCAGGGGTCAGCCGACGTTCCCCGAGCTGGCGCCGCTGGCCGCATCGGGCGAGACCCCGGCAACGCTCGCGTGCTCGACGACGGGCCCCGGTGCCATTCCGCCGCCGGCGACCCCGGTCACCCCGTCGCCGCCCGGAGTGCTCGCGCGCTACCTCGGCCGCCGGCCCCGCCTGCGCGGTCTCTTACTCGAGCTCCGCACCACCCAGGGGACCCTCACCGATCTCCGCGTCGAGCTCTATCACGGGACCCGGGTCCTCGCTTCCGCCCGGATCGCCCGCGCGACGCCGGCCGAGCACAGGTTCGTCCTGCGCTCCCGGGGGAAGATCCCGCCCCATGGCCGCTACGTCCTCGTCGTGCGCCAGGGGAGCAGGCGCCTGCTCCGGCGCGCGCTCACCGTGGACTGATCAGGCCAGGTAACGCACGACGTCCTCGAGCGGCGCTCGCTCGGGGACGATCTGCTCCTGGCGCGGCCGGCCGAGGTGGAGCAGGCCGACCGGCTCCTGGTCCTCGGGGAGCGAGATCGCCGCGCGACCGGCCGGGGTGGCGAGCACGGGGAGCGTGCGCCAGTAGCTCGCCAGGCCGCGAGCCTGCGCACCGAGGAGGACGACGTAGCCGGCCATGGCGGTCGCGAGCAGGTCGTCGCGATCCTGAGAGGGATCGCTGTCGCGCAGCGCGGCGAGGACGACGAGCGTCGGGGCGCGGCGCAGCTTAACCGCGGATCCGGGCTTCTCGGCCTCCGAGGCCTCCTCGAGGGCAGCGCGGGCCTCCGGTCCGAGGACGGAGAAGCGCCACGGGTTCGTCAGGTGGTGGTTGGGCGCCCAGCGCGCGAGTTCGAAGAGCTCCTCCAGCGTCGCGCGGTCGACCGGCTCGGGGCCGAACACCTTGTGCGTGCGACGGGAACGCACCGCGAGCTCGAGATCCATCGTCGTCAATATATGAGGTGGCGCCGTATCATCGGCCGCTGCGGGGTGGCCGTGGACGTGATGACGCACCTCGATCGGAGGAAGGGCGGGGCGCGTTCTCCGTCAGACTTCTGACCTTGAGCATCCGACTCGCCATCGAGCACCGGACGGTCTACCGCTACGAGCGTCCCGTGCGGTTGGGACCGCACGTGGTCCGGCTGCGGCCGGCGCCGCACTGCCGCACGCCGATTCTCTCCTACTCGCTCCGGGTCACTCCCGATGAGCACTTCGTCAACTGGCAGCAGGATCCGTTCGGGAATCACCTGGCGCGACTGGTCTTCCCCAAACCGACCTCCGAGCTCGCGGTGACGGTGAGCCTGCTCGCCGACATGACGGTGATCAACCCCTTCGACTTCTTCGTCGACGAGGCCGCGCGCGAGTGGCCCTTCGCCTATGAGGAGTCCCTGGCGCATGACCTCGCGCCGTGCCTGGCCCGCGATGCCGGCGGCCCGCTGCTCGACGCCTGGGTCGCCGCCGTGCCCCGCGCGCCGACGCCGGTGATCAGCTTCCTCGTCGAGCTCAACCGGCGCGTGCGCGATGACGTCGCCTACTCGGTCCGGATGGAGCCCGGCGTGCTCACCCCCGACGAGACGCTCGAACGGGCGCTCGGCTCGTGTCGCGACAGCGCCTGGCTCCTCGTGCACGTCCTCAGACGGCTCGGGATCGCCGCGCGCTTCGCCTCGGGATATCTCGTGCAGGTCGCGGTGGACGAGCAAGCTCGTCCACAGGCTGACGCCGACAAGGCCCGCACCGACTCCGTCGACCTCCACGCCTGGGCCGAGGCGTACATCCCCGGTGCCGGCTGGGTCGGCCTCGATCCCACCTCGGGCCTGCTCACCGGCGAGGGCCACATCCCCCTCGCCTCGACCTCGGTGCCCGCGGCGGCGATGCCCATCACCGGGACGACGGCGCCGGCGCAGAGCACCCTCGACTACTCGAACGTCGTGCGCCGAATCCACGAACAGGCCCGGGTCACCGCGCCCTACACGGCGGAACAGTGGGAGCGCATCGACGCGCTCGGGCACGCGGTGGACGCCGAGCTCGAGGCCGGCGATGCCCGGCTCACCATGGGCGGGGAGCCGACGTTCGTCTCGGCGACCGACGTCGAAGCGCCCGAATGGAACACGGCCGCGGTGGGGGGGAAGAAGGAGGCGCTCGCGCGCACCCTGGCCGAGCGCCTGGCGGCCGATTTCGCCCCCGGGGCGCTGCTCCACCACGGCCAGGGCAAGTGGTACCCCGGCGAGCCGCTTCCCCGCTGGCAGATCGGCGTGCACTGGCGCGCCGACGGGCGCCCGCTGTGGCGCGAGCCCGAGCTCCTCGCCGACCCGACCACGCCGGGATCGGCGACCGACGACGACGCGGCCCTCCTCGCCCAGGCGATCGCCGATGCCCTCGGCCTCCCCGAGGAGCTCCGCTACCGGGCCTACGAGGACCCGGTGGGAAGGCTGTGGACGGAGGCGAGGCTGCCGGGGGGCGACCCACCGCAAGCTCCGGGGCCCGATCCCACCGGCGCTGGGCTCGCGCTCCCCGACGCGCGAGCGGGGATCATCGCCGACCTCGACTCCGGCCGGGGCGAGCCCCGGGGATGGGCCCTGCCCGTGCACCGCTCCCCGGGCGACCCGGGTTGGTCGACCGGCCGGTGGCGGCTGCGCCGCGGGCATCTGTTCCTCATCCCCGGCGACTCTCCCGTCGGCCTGCGCCTGCCCCTGGACGCGCTCACCTGGACGCCGCCGCCCGGCGATCCGGCGCTGTCCCTCTTTCGCCCCGTCGTCGAGCTCCCCGAGTCCTCCTCGGTCGCGCCCGCGAAGGTCACCGAGCCCCCGCCCGTCACCGCGCTGTGCGTCGAGCTCCGTGACGGACACGTCCACGTGTTCCTGCCCCCGGTGGCCGACTTCGGCCACGCGGTGGAGCTCATCGAGGTCGTCGAGAACGCCGCCGCCACCACCGGGGTCCAGGTCGTCGTCGAGGGCTATCCGCCGCCGGCCGACACCCGCGGGCGCCACTTCGTCGTCGCGCCCGACCCAGGGGTGATCGAGGTGAACATCCATCCGAGCGCCACCTGGTCCGAGCTGGCGGGGCGCACGGCGAAGATCGTCGAGGAGGCGCGGGCGCTGCACCTGGTGACCGAGAAGTTCCGGCTCGACGGCACGCACACGGGGACGGGCGGCGGCAGTCACCTCACCCTCGGGGGACCCACGCCGGCGGACAGCCCACTCCTGCGCCGGCCCGATCTCCTGCGCAGCCTCCTCACCTACTGGCAGCATCATCCCTCGCTCTCGTACCTGTTCTCCGGCCGCTTCGTCGGTCCGACGAGCCAGTCTCCGCGCATCGACGAGGGCCGCCACGAGAGCCTGTACGAGCTCGAGATCGCCTTCGCGGAGCTCGAGCGCCTGAGCGCCGACGGCCCGGCGCCGCCGTGGCAGGTAGATCGGCTGTTCCGCAACCTCCTCACCGACCTCACGGGAAACACGCACCGCGCCGAGTTCTGCATCGACAAGCTCTTCAATCCCGCCGCCGAGCAGGGACGCCTCGGAGTGATCGAGCTGCGCGGCTTCGAGATGCCCCCGCATCCGCAGATGGCGCTCGTCCAGGCGCTGCTCGTGCGCGCCCTCCTCGCGCGCTTCTGGGCCGAGCCCTACGCCGCGCCCCTCGTGCGCTGGGGCACCGAGCTCCACGACCGCTTCCTCCTGCCGTGGTGGGTGGCGCTCGACATCCGCTCCGTCGTCACCGACCTCGCCCGCCACGGCTTCGCCTTCGAGGAGGCGTGGCTCGAGCCCTTCCTCGAGTTCCGCTTCCCCCTGCTCGGCGTGGTCGACGTCGAGGGAATCTCGCTCGAGCTGCGGACGGCGATCGAGCCCTGGAACGTGCTCGGGGAGGAGCTGGCGGCGACGACGTCGCGCTTTGTCGATTCCTCCATGGAACGTCTCCAGGTCCGGCTCGACGGAGCGGCGCCGTCGCGCTACGCCGTTACCTGCAATGGCTTCCCGGTGCCCATCCAGCCCACCGGCACGCCGGGGACCTACGTCGGAGGGGTGCGCTACCGGGCCTGGCAGCCACCCTCGACGCTGCATCCCACGATCGGGGTGCACACGCCG
>DATCEM010000499.1:0-5145 GCA_036510175.1 Solirubrobacteraceae bacterium
GTCGGAGATCTTCATCTGGGGCCCCGCGTCGCCGGACGCTTCACTACGCGACCGCATCGGCCGCTACATCTCGGCGCCGCTGGCTCCCGTCGAGGTGCGGGAGCTGCCCTCGCTTGTATTCCGCGACGCGGAGCCGATGGAGTGGCGCATCGGCTCGGCGCGCGTCCTCGCCCAGTCGGTCACCCACCGGGGACCGACGCTCGGTTACCGGATCGAGGATGGCGACACGACGCTCACCTACATCCCCGACCACGAGCCGGGGCTCGGCGCGCCGATCGCGGACCTCGAGGACGACTGGATCTCAGGCTTCGACCTCGCCGACGGCGCCTCGATGCTCATCCACGACTGCCAGTACACCGACGACGAGTACCCGTCCTACATCGGCTGGGGCCACTCCCCGATGTCGGACACCCTCGCCTTCGCCCGCCGGGTGCACGCCAAGCGCCTGCTCCTCTTCCACCACGATCCCCTCCACTCCGACGCCTTCCTCGACTCCTTCGGCGAGGAAGCCACCGCCCGCTGGCACGAGCTCGGCGGCGACCCGGGGAGCGTGGAGCTCGCGGCCGAGCGCCGCGAGATCCTCCTCGACGGCGAGGGATCTCCCGCTCCGGCGCAAGCGCGCGTAGGCGCTACCTGACGAATCGCCCCTGACGCGTCCACCCCATAGGTTGTTTGCCGTGGTGACGCTCGCGCTGGCGACCTGCGCGTGCGGCGCCTCGGCACCCCGGAGGAGCACGAACCCGTACGCCGGCCTGCCCCCGGATGTCCGCCCCCGACCGGTGGGACCGGGCCCGCCCTACCGGCCCCGGGCGCTGTCGGCGGCGGTACGGCGACGGGCCCCGATCGACGGCCTGCGCTGCGCCACCCCGCGGGGCCGACCCTTCGGGATCCACCTCGAGCTCTTCGCCCATCGCCTCGTCATCCACATCCCCGCGGGGATCGGCATCGCGCCACCGCAGCGGGGGCGCGGCGTCTACGTCCTCGCCGGCGCCTGCACCTACCCCGTCCGCTCACTCGAGCCCACCGGCGTATTCCAGATCACCCGCGGACGCAACTTGACCCTCGGCAACCTCTTCACAGTCTGGGGCCAGCCCCTCACCGCCCGCCAACTCCTGAGCTTCCACGGCCCCGTCCTCGCCTTCCTCAACGGCCACCCCTGGCACCGGCCCCTCCCCGACATCCCCCTGCGCCGCCACGCCGAGATCGTCCTCGAAGTCGACGGCACACTCCCACCCCACCCGTCCTACACCTTCGCCCCGGGTCTGTAGGGGCGAGCCCGCCGCGCTGTCCCTAGCCGAAGCTCACAAGCGGGCCAGCGAGCCGGCGGGGGCGTCCGGACTGCGCCAGCTGCATGCCGCACAGCCCACCACGGACGCCCCAGCCGCGCCCAACGGCATGCGACTGGCGCAGGACCGGGCGCCCCCGCCAGGCCCTACGCCCAGCGCCGCCGCCCAGCCCTAAGCGCCCGCATCTCAGCCACCCCATCCGACTCCTCCCGCGCAGTCTCGCCGTCATGGCCCCCGGGCAGAACCCTCACCGGCAGCTCCTCCTCATGAACGCCGCCGGCGCCGTCCGGAGTCACGCGCACTACCCGGGCGCCGCGGAGGGAGGAGACGCATTCGGCGAGCTCGGTGCCCCGGTACAGGACGGCCGCCCCGTCGTCGGCGGCATAGCCCGGAGCCAGCGCCCCGCCGGCCACGGCGGCCCGGTACGTCGGTAGGCGCTCGACCTCGCCGTCGAGATGGACCGACAGGCTTCCAGGGATGAACCCGAGGCCGGCCACGGGCTCGGGGGCGCCGCCGCTCATGCTCACCCCTCCCTCGAACCAGCACATGGCGCCAGCGCTCAGGCCGGCGAGGACGATTCCGCGCTCCCACGCCGTGCGCATCGCGCCGTCGATCCCGTGCTCGCGCCAGATCGCGAGCATGTTGCGCATCGAGCCGCCGCCCACGTAGATGGCGTCCTGGGCGAGCAGGCGCGCGATCGGATCGATGCGGTCACGGCCCAGGTGGAAGAGGGAGATCGTGGTCGTCTCACACGGCCAGCCGCCGAAGCGCTCGTAGAAGCGCGTCACCTGCTCGCGCGGGTCCCCGCTGGCCGTGGGGATGAAGCAGATCTTCGGGCAGGGCTTCTCGGTCAGCGTGAGCACGAACCGGTCGAGCGCCGGAGCGCGCTCGTACATCGTGAACCCTCCACCGCCCATCGCCAGAACGAGACGTGGTTCATTCACCGAGGGCATCACAGCTCAGGATGCCGCAACCGGATGGCCAGTGCTTCAGAGCCGCGCACGCAGGGCCGTCACGCAGCGAGCGCCTCTCCCTCAAGGAGGGCGATCGACGAGGCGCCCAGGTAGCGCACCGCCAGTTCGCGCTCGATGATCGTGCCTTCGGCGTCCCTGCTCACGTGCACGGCGCTGGCGCTCGGGCGAGAGCTCACGACCTCGGCCAGCTCCTTGCCGACGAAATGGAGCGCGGCACCGTCGGCGGCACCGTACCCCGGGACCATGCCCGCGGCGATCGCCTCGTGGAAGGCGGAGCGCCGGTCGGCCTCCTCCTCGTAGTGCACGGCGTTGCTCCAGGGAAGGAAGCCGAGGCCCTCGATGCAGCGTGCGGGACCCTCGTGAAAGGCGCTCACCGAATCCGCGAACCAGCACAGGGAGCCGGCAGAGCCGCCGCAGAGCACGATCCCTGCCTCCCACGCCTCGCGTAGCGCGAGGTCGATCCCGTGGGCCCGCCAGGTGCCGAGCAGGGACACAAGACTGCCACCCCCGACGTAGATGAGGTCTTGCGCGAGCAGATGAGCACGAGGATCGCCCACGCCGGTCTCGCGCCGGAACAGCGAGATGTGCGAAGGCTCGCAGCGCGAGGCGGGAAACGCGCGATAGAAGCGCACGACGTAGTGGTCGGCGTCGCCGCTCGCCGTGGGCAGGAAGCAGACGCGAGGGCGCTCGACGCCGGTGAGCGCGAGCACGTGGTCGTCGAGCAGGGTGTTACCCCACTCCATCGAGAATCCGCCGCCGCCAAAGGCCACGATCTGTGGAGGACGTCCGCTCATTGCAGGAAAAAGTAGTCTCGCTGCGATGGCTGGTCATTGGCCCCATGGCTAAAGGCTCAGATTATGTTTTGCTCAGGTGCATGGGCGCTGCACGGCGCAAGACTTCACGGGTGAGGGTGGCCAGTGTCCCGGGCTCCGGCCGTCCCGCCGGGTGAATCTCGAGCTGCACCGGCGCGAGGTGCGCGGCGATCCGCGGCGCGATCTGACGCCACGGCACCGTTCCGGCACCCGGAGGGAGGTGGAGATCGAGACGCAGAGGCTCGATGCCACCGCGGCATGGGCCACGCGTGCGGGCCCCGAGGTTGTCGTGGGCGTGGAACAGGAACACCTGCTCGAGCACGGGATCCACGAGCTCGAGAATCCCGCAGCCGGCAAGCTCGGCGGCGATGTGCGCGTGGCCGATGTCGAGGCACATCCCGGCGTGCTCGCTGTCGAGTCGCCGCACGAGGCGGGCGACGGCGCTCGGATCGTGGCACACATGCTCGACACCCGCGTAGACGGGAGCGAGGTTCTCGATCGCGATCCGCACGCCAAGCGTCGCGGCCCGGCGCAGCGCCCGGCGCAACGACCGTTCCTCATCCGCGAGGCGGTCGCGCACCGAGCTCTCTGCGATCGGGATCCGCGCCCCGTGATAGACGATGAGCTCAGAGCCCGCGATGCACGCGTAGCTCAGCGCGCCGTCGAGCTGGCGATCGTGCTCCGCCGTCCCGGCGAGAAGGTCGTCGGGCGCGTGCAGGATCAGGCGCAGGCCGGTGAGGCGGAGCGCGTCGCGCAGGGCACCGGCGTGGGCGAGGACGGCAGGTTCGTCAGCGAGCACCGAGCGCGGCGGCATACGCACCTGGAGGAGCGCAAAGCCCGCGGCCTCGTAGGACTTAAGCTGCGGCTTGCTCGGCCACCAGCCGGCGGGATGGTCGACGCCGAGGCGGTCGTCGAGGAAATGGGTGGGCGGCGTGTGGGTGGCCGCGGCGAGCGTCTCGGCGCCGGGCGCGAGCGTCGCCGAGCCCGAGGCCGAGCTGGTGATGACCATGCCGACAACGTACGACGGTGGCGGCGGCGCGATGTTGCGATCCTGTCACGCGTCAGCGCATCAGACCGCATTCAGGCAAAGATCGAAATCGTCACACCCAGGGCCGTTCGATGGCCTACGGTGAGGTTTCTCTCTCCCTGGGTCGGCAGCGACCCGGCTGCCGGCCCGCCCGCGACCCAGGGACCAGCGTTAGCCAGGGTGGGAGGCGTCCGCGAACTCGCGGAACAGCCCGGTCACGACGAACGCCGTCTGCTCGCCGATGTCGACCGCGTTGTCACCGATCCGCTCGAGACAACGCGCCACAAGGATCATGTGCATCGCCCACTCCCGCGTCTCGATGTCGTCGCCGATGGCCAGCGCGCGATTGAAGATGGCGACGTTGAGCTGGTTGATCTCGGTGTCCTGGCGGAGCAGGTCGTACGCAAGGTCGGCATTGCGCTCGGCGAAGGCCTGCTTGGCCTGGGACACCTGAGTGCGGGCGAGCTGCCCCATGCGCTCGATCGCATCCAGCAGGTCCTTGTCCTTGGGGGCCTCGTAGCCGGACAGCGGGATCAGCTTGGCGACGTTGACGCACTGGTCTCCCATCCGCTCGGCGTGACGGATCACGTGCAGGAGCGCGGCGACGATGCGCAGGTCGGTCGCCACCGGGGTCTGGAGCGCGAGGAGCGAGAGGATCCCCTGATGCACCTCGAGATAACGGCCGTCGATCCGGTCGTCGTCGGCGACGACCATCCCCGCGAGCTCGACGTCCTGGTAGCTGATCGCCTCGAGCGCGCGGTCGAGAGCCTGGATGACCATGTCGAGCGCCTCGAGTGTCTGGCGCTCGAGGGTCTTGAGCTGCTCGCGGTAGTTGCTGCGTGTCTCCTGCATCAGCCGAACTTCCAAGGAGATTTGGAACCTGTCTGTCGCATCATGTCCCCCATTACCCGAATTTCCCAGGGAATTCGGAACGTGTCTGTCGGATCATGCCGCGTGTCACCCGAATTTCCCAGGGAATTCGGAACGTGTCTGTCGGATCATGCCGCGTGTCACCCGAATTTCCCAGGGAATTCGGAACGTGTCTG
>DATCEM010000500.1:0-4405 GCA_036510175.1 Solirubrobacteraceae bacterium
CGTGCGCCGGCGGCTCGGGGTCGAGCTCGTACAGGGGGCACTCGTCGACGAGCGCGGCCACCGGCACGTCTCCGACCACCTCGGAGCCGTCGAACACGCGCAGCCGGCCATGGTCGGTGACCTCTCCGATCTCGGTGCACAGCACCTCCCAACGCTCGCACACCGCGGCCACCTCGTCCACGAGGTCGGGGGTGACGACGCAGAGCATCCGCTCCTGGGACTCCGAGACCATGATCTCGAAGGGCTCCATCCCCGGCTCGCGCAGGGGTACCCGAGCGATGTCGAGGTCGAGACCGAGGCCGCCCTTGCTCGCCATCTCGCTGCTCGCCGAGGTGAGCCCGGCGGCGCCGAGGTCCTGGAGCGAGGCGAGGAGCTCGCGGTCGAGGAGCTCGAGGCAGCACTCGAGGAGCTTCTTCTCGGTGAACGGGTCGCCGATCTGGACCGAGGGACGCTTGTCGGCATCACCCTCGCCGAACTCGGCGCTCGCGAGCACCGAGGCGCCGCCGATCCCGTCGCGCCCGGTGAGCGCGCCGAGGAGGACGAGCACGTTGCCCGCCCCGACCGCGGCGGCGCGGATCAGGCGGTCGTGCCGGACCAGGCCGAGGCACATGGCGTTGACCAGGCAGTTGTGCTCGTAGGCTTGATCGAAGTAGATCTCGCCGCCCACGGTGGGGACGCCGATCGAATTGCCGTAGTGGCCGATCCCCGCCACCGCGCGATCGAGCAGGTAGCGGGAGTGCTCGGAGGTGGTGGGTTCGCCGAAGCGCAGCGAATCGAGGATGGCGATCGGCCGTGCGCCGACGGCGAACACGTCGCGGAGGATGCCGCCGACGCCGGTGGCGGCGCCCTGGAAGGGCTCGACGGCGGAGGGGTGATTATGGGATTCGACCTTGAAGGCGACAGCGAGACCGTCGCCCACGTCCACCGCGCCGGCGTTCTCACCCGGCCCGAGGAGCACGTGACGGCCTTCTGTGGGCAGGCGGCGGAGCAGGCGCTTGGAGTGCTTATAGGAGCAGTGCTCTGACCACATGAGCGAGAACATCGCCAGCTCGACCTCGTTCGGGTGGCGCCCGATGAGCGCGAGGATGAGCTCGTACTCGACGTCGGTGAGCCCGAGCTCGCGGTAGTCGCTGGCGCGACTTCCGTCGGAGGTTCGCCCAGGGGGCGAACCTCCGCTAGCGATCACCCTGGCCGTCACGCCACGACGGCGTCGGCAACGTGCGCCCTGATCGACTCGAAGATCGCGAGGCCGTCACTCGAGCCGGTGAGGGGGTCGACCGCGTGCTCGGGGTGAGGCATGAGCCCGAAGACGTTGCCCGCGGCGTTGCACACGCCGGCGATGTCGCGGTCCGAACCGTTGGGGTTCTCGCCCGGGGCGTAGCGCACGAGCACCTGGGTGTCGGCGAGACCGTGCTCGGGCGCGTAGTAGCGGCCGGACATGTGCTTGACCGGGATGAAGGCGGGCTCGCCGAGGGGGAAGGCATTGGTGAACGGGCTGTACTCGCTCATCACTTCGAGCCGCACCTGGCGGCACACGAAGCGCAGCGACACGTTGGGGAGCAGCGCCCCCGGAAGCAGTCCCGCCTCGCACAGGACCTGGAACCCGTTGCAGATCCCGAGCACGAGGCCACCGTCGCCCGCGAACTCGCTCACCGCCTCCATCACCGGGGCGAACCGGGCGATCGCCCCCGGCCGCAGGTAGTCCCCGTAGGAGAACCCACCCGGGATGAGGACGGCATCGACCCCCTGGAGGTCACGCTCGCCGTGCCACAGCATCACCGCCTCGCCGACCCGCTCGGCGGCCAGAACCGCGTCGACGTCATCACACGAGCCGGGGAAGCGGACGACGCCGAACTTCATCGCGACCCGCCGCTCGACGGGAGTTCGGCGCCGTTAGCGACACCCGATTCCGCACCGCCGACCGAACTCCCAATGGAATCCGCATCCGCGGATTCCACAATTTCCCACTCCTCGACAAGCGGATTCGACAGCAGGCGCTCGCACATCTCGGGCAGCCGCCCGGGATCCTCGACGTCGAGCTCGATCAAGCGGCCGACGTGGACGTTGGCCACGCCGCTGAACCCGAGCGCCGGGAGCGCGCGCTCTACCGCCTGGCCCTGGGGATCGAGGATTCCCGCCTTGGGGCGGACGAGGACGCGGGCCCGCATCGTGGCTCAGCTCTCGGTCCGACGCAGCCAGGCGTCGAACGGCTCGCCGGTGATGAGCTCGTAGGCCTCGACGTACTTGGCCCGGGTGCGCTGAACGACCTCATCGGGAATCGCCGGGGCCGGGGGATTGCGGTCCCAGCCCGTGCCCGAAGCCCAGTCGCGGACGAACTGCTTGTCGAAGCTCGGCTGCGAGTGTCCGGGCTCATAGCCCTCGACGGGCCAGAAGCGCGACGAATCGGGGGTCAGCGCCTCATCGCCGAGAGTCAGGTTCCCATCGGGGTCGAGGCCGAGCTCGAACTTGGTGTCGGCGAGGATGATCCCGCGCTCGCGGGCGTGCTCGGCCGCGTGCTCGTAGAGCGCGATCGAGACCTCGCGCAGGCGCTCGGTGAGGGCGCGGTCGCCGATCAGCCGGACAGCGCCCTCGAAGTCGATGTTCTCGTCGTGGTCGCCGATCTCCGCCTTGGTCGCCGGGGTGAAGATGGGCTCGGGGAGGCGATCTGACTCGCGCAGGCCTGCGGGGAGGGGAATCCCGCACACGGCGCCCGTGCGCTGGTAGTCCTTCCATCCCGAGCCTGTGATGTAGCCGCGAACCACGGCCTCGACGGGGAGCATCTCCAGCCGGCGCACGACCATGCCGCGGCTTGCGGCCTCGGCCGGGACGCCCTCGGTGACCGAGACCATGTGATTGGGGACGATCTGCGCCGTGCGCTCGAACCAGAAGGTCGATACCCCGGTCAGGACCTTGCCCTTGTCCGGAATCGGGTTGGGATGGACGACGTCGTAGGTCGAGATCCGGTCCGACGCGACGATGAGCAGCGTGTCGTCGAGATCGTAGATCTCGCGGACCTTGCCCGAGGCGATCAGGGGGAGGTCGGCGAGGGCGTCGGTCACGGGATTTGATGCTAGCGGGTGGGGGTGACGGTTTTGGCTTCGGGCCGCCTCAGTCGTGCGTGACGCGGAGCACCGGCACGTCGTAGCGCCAGATCGCCTCGTCGCCCGTGGCCAGGGTCATTCCCTCGAGACGCGCCTGGGCGATGAGCATGCGGTCGAACGGGTCGGCATGGAGCGGTGGCAGCCGTCCCGCCTCGCGCGCGTGCTCGAAGGTGATGGCCAGGCGCTCAAACCCCGACTGCTCGACGAGCTCCAGGACATCCTCCGGCGCCTGGAGGCGCGCGCGCGCCCGCTTGATCTCGATCTCCCAGATCGTGGCCGCGCTGACGAACACCGCGTCGTCCACTTCTTCGATGGCCTTCCGAGCCCGTCGGTCGAGCCGATCCTCGGCCGCCCAGAGCAGCGCGTGCGTGTCGAGCAGGAGCCTCAGTCGCCCTCGCCCTCGAAGTAGCGCTGGATGTCGGGCGGCAGCGGACCATCGAAGTCCTCGCTCGTCCACACCTTGCCCTTCCAAAGCCCGAACTTGATCGGTTTGCGCGTCTCTGTGAGCGGGCCCAGCCTCGCCAGCGGGCGGCCGTTGCGCGCGATAACGATCTCCTCGCCCTGCGCGGCCCGCTCGGCGAGGCGGGAGAGGTGCGTCTTGGCGTCATGCATATTGTAGGTGGGCGCCATGGGCTTAGTCCAGCTTAGCAGCCATGTTGGTGACCTCAGCCCCCGGGGGGGAACCCCACCCCTGCGCCGCGTTCCCAGTCGAGAGTGATGGCGGATGATCACCGGGAGCACCGATCCAGCGATGGTGCTGATGCTCACCGCGTCAGCCGCGCCAGATGAGCGCGTGAGCGGACTGGGCCTCGGCGCCGACGACTACCTCGCCAAGCCCTTTCACTTCCCCGAGCTCGTGCTGCGGGTCCGCGGCCTCGCTCGACGCGAGCCGACGGCTCACGCCCGCGTGCTGCGCGCGGGCGATCTCGAGCTCGATCCACTGCACCGGACGGTCATGCGCGCCGGTCAGGAGCGCGATCTGTCCCCCACTGAGTTCGCCCTGCTCGAGGCGCTGGTCCGTGCGGCGCCCGCCCCGCTCAGCGCAGAGATCCTTCTCGCGCAGGTCTGGGACGAGAACGCCGATCCCTTCACCAAGGTCGTCCAGATCACCGTTCACCGGCTCCGGCGCAAACTAGGAGACCCGGAGGTGATCGACACCATCCGCGGTGTCGGCTACCGGATCTCTCGCTGAGCGCCGCAGCCGCTCATCGCCGCGCCCCGCGCGCTTATGTCCCTGACCGCGCTTCGCCTCTTTGAAAGCTTGAGGCGCGGGCCTCGCGACCCGCGCCCCTGGCCTTCTGACT
>DATCEM010000501.1:0-5788 GCA_036510175.1 Solirubrobacteraceae bacterium
TCGGCTGCGGTCACCTGCCGATGTGGGACGCGCCCGACCAGGTCACCCGGTTCCTCCTCGAGGGCTCCTCGGGCTAGGACCGCCCGCTTTTCGGCACACCAATACCATCCCAGGCACCTGAGTGCTGCTGACCCGCCGTCAGTGCGCGGCGACGTTGAGCGCAACGGACGCCGCGAAGCACAGCACCGCGAGCACGCGCACGAGCCAGCCCACCCGGGCGCTCGGGCGGCCCGTGACCATACCCGCGACCGCGAGGGTCATGAAGGCAATGGCGACGAGAGCGAACAGCACCGCGAGCGCATGCACCGAGACCTGAGTTCTACATGAGACCGCGTCTCGGTCGCTTCGGCGTCGCCTCCGGTGCCGTCGGCTGCGCGCTGCTCGGAGCGCTGCTCTACGCGCCCGCGAGCTCCAGCGGGCGCCTGGCCGATGACTGGATCCTCCTGCGCACGGTGCGCCATGTCACCGGGCTCTGGTGGCCGTTCACCCATAACGACCTTGGCCAGGGCACGGGCTCAGGGCATTTCTACCGCCCCGTGTGGGTGCTGTGGAACGCCGGTGTATACGGCGTCTCGCACAGCCCCACGTTCGCCCATGTGCTCAACCTCGTCCTCTTCGCGATCGTGTGCGCTGAGGTGGTGCTCCTCGTCCGGCGCGTCGCCGGGATGCGCGCCGCGCTGATCTCGGGGGTGACCTTCGCGCTGTTCCCCACTCACGGAGAGTCGGTCGCGTGGATTTCCGGGAACACCGACCTGCTCGCGGTCGCCTTGGGCCTCGCCGCGATCATCCTCGCCCTCTCGGCCAAGCCATCGCTCAGGCGCGAGCTGGGGATCGCCGCCCTCACCGCCCTGGCGGCGCTCGCCAAGGAGATCGCCATGGTCCTCCCGGCGCTCGTGGCCATCCTCCTGTGGGCGAGCGCCCCCGACGCTCATGGCGCGAATCCAAGGAGATATTGGCGGCCGGTCGCCGTCATGCTCGCGACGGTCGCCGCCGTGCTCATACCCCGGACCCTGGTGATCGGCGGTATCGGCGGGTATGGCGGTCAGGCGCTGACGCCGGTGCGCGCCGCCGGTGCCCTCGCCAGCTTCATCCTCGGCGCCCTGTCCGCTCCCCAGATCCAGCTCCTGGAGCACCCGGTGCTCTTCCTCGTGCCGGCGGCCGCGCTGATGCTCCTCGCAGCCGGAGTCTTCGCCGCCCGGCGCCGGCGCGAGGTGAGGACGGCACGACTCGCGCTGGCCGGACTCGCCTGGTTCCTCGTCGCCCTGCTCCCCGTCCTCAACCAGCCGCTGGACCTCAACACGGCCAACGGGGATCGGCTCCTGCTCCTCCCGAGCGTCGGTCTGGCGATCGCCGCGGGCGCGCTCCTCGGCCGGACACGACGCACCGTGGTGCTGGCCGCGTGGGGCCTGGTGGCCGTGCTCTGCGCGGTGAGCTGCGTGCTCAGTGCCCTCGACTGGCGGACCGCGGGCATGGAGTCCCGCCGGCTGCTCAGCGAGATCGACCGCCTGGCTCCGCGGGGCGTGCATCTCATCGCCCTCTCGGTCCCCAGCGATTACCGCGTCGCGCATCTGTACCCGGACGCGCTCGAGGCTGCCGTCCAGGAGACCGGGCGCCCCGACCTCTCCCTCACCGGCTGCATGCCCGTGCATGCGCTGAGCCTCCGTCCCGGGCAGGTGTCCTTCACGCCGTTCCCCGGTGGACTGTGGTTCGGTGAGACCACCGCTCGGGACCCATTCGACACACCCGTGCTCGGCAGCCTCGAGCCCCAACCGAGTGGTGACTGCCTGTTCGGTAAGGCTCCTGAGGAGGCGCAGGCGACGCTCGGCACGGCCCGCACCGCGTTCGTCGTGCCCGCCACCCCGAGCAGGACGCGCGTGATCTACTTCGACGGGCGGGACATGCGCCTCATCGAGACCCCCTAGGGCGACTCCTCACCCGGGCCATCGGGGCCGGGCCCGACGGCCACCGGCCGCGCGGGGTCGCTCACCCATTCCGACCACGAACCCGGATAGAGCGCGGCCTCGTAGCCGGCGATGGCAAGGGCGGCGAGCTCGTGGGCGGCCGTGATTCCCGAGCCGCAGTAGACGCCGATCTCTGCCGCGCGGTCGGCCCCCAGCGCGGCGAATCGCGCTGCGAGCTCGGTGGCGTCCGCGAAGGTGCCGTCGGGGCGCAGGTTGGCCGTGGTCGGGGCGCTGAGCGCTCCGGGGACGTGACCGGCGCGCGGATCGACCGGCTCGACCTCACCGCGAAAGCGCTCGGGCGCCCGTGCATCGAGCAGGAGCCCGGTGCGGGCCAGCGAGGCGGACTCCTCGGCGCCGAGCACCGGAAGGCTCCCCGGCGTGAGGGTGACGTCGCCGCGCGATGGCACCACCGAGCCCGATTCGGTGCCGTAACCCGCGCGCCGCCAGGCGCCGAACCCGCCGTCGAGCAAACGCACCGAGGCCAGCCCCGCCCAGCGCAGGAGCCACCAGGCACGGGCCGCCGACAGGCCGCCTACGTCGTCGTAGACGACGACGGGGCAGCCGGCACGGATCCCCCAGCTTCGGGCGGCCTCCTGGAGAGCGCCCGGCTCGGGCAGGGGATGGCGTCCGGTGCCGGCCCCGGCGGGACCGGCGAGCTCGGTTCCGAGATCGACGTATACGGCGCCCGGGATGTGAGTGTCGGCGTAGTGCTCGCGACCATGGGGATCGCCGAGCGCCCAGCGCACGTCGAGGACGACGAGCGCAGGCTCGCTCCTGAGCAGTCGATGCAGGCGCTCGACGTCGATCAGGACACCGGCGCTCGTGCTCATCCGCTCCAGAAGGTCATCACCCCGCCGCAGCGGGCCGCGCCTGCGGCCGCCGCGGCGGTGGATGGATGGCGCTTACGCGCCTACAGCTTGGTTACGTTCGTCGCCTTCGGGCCCTTCTCGCCCGCCTCGGCCTCATAGGAGACCTTGGCGCCTTCGGGAAGGTCCCGGTAGCCGCTCGAATTGATCGCCGAGTGATGGACGAAGAGGTCCTTCGTCCCATCGTCGGGGGTGATGAATCCGAACCCCTTGTCGGCGTTAAACCACTTAACTGTTCCGGTGGCCATGTGTTGGTCCTCCGTGTTTGGTGCTGCGAACGCGGAGGAAGCTTGAGCAACGACTGCGCGGCGCTGGCACTGTGTCAGCCCGAGCCGAATGCCCGAACCATGATGCACATTAACAGCAATCCGCACATAGCGCACGTTTGTCCACAGGCGACCGACTAGTCGGTCTCTGTGATCTCGACCGCGCCAAACCCGGGCAGGGGCCCGTCGACGAAGAAAACCTCCATCGTGATGTCGGGCTCCACGTGGGCTTGCGAGAGGAAGGCCACGACCTTGCGCCCCGTGAGGCTCTCGATCGTCTCCTTGTAGCGGCCCGCCATTACCCGCTGGAAGTCCTCGCGCATGGCGATCACGCGCTCGGGCTCGCCGCTGTCCATGATTGTCTTCTCGAGTGGGGTGAAGCCGCTACCGCGCATTACGACGACGATGATGTCGTCGAGCGCATAGGTCTTGGCCTTCATCGGCCCCCGCCCGTAGTGCTCGCGCAGGATCTTGACGATGTTGGTCGAGATCGCCGCCAGTAGCTGACCCCCACCAAGCTGCCCTTCCACGGCCTTGAGCGGCGCTGATTCCACTATCTGCTCCCACTGTCCGGCGCGACCCACAGGGGGCCGTCCGTCCGTCGCATTGGGTTACTGGACCTCGTGGGGGATCCTCAGATCCCCGGCGCTGTCGTAATCGGAGCCTAGCGCGAGCCTCCCGTCGGTTCAATCCCTCCCTGTGGCCAGGGCACTTGCTCCATCGCGCTATCGTCCCACCGACCGGGGGGCACCGCATCGGAAGGTAGGCGTGGCAGCGCGAGACTTAACCGAAGTACCTTCACCAGCCGGAAACGCCGGCGGCGAGGAATGGACCGGTGCAGCGCTCGAAGCCGCGCTCGCCGCCCGCGCCCCTGGCGTGCACGCCTCGACGCCCATGGTACGCCAGCTCGCCCTCCAGATCGGCCGCGAGCTGGGATTGGACGCTCCGGAGCTCGCCCACCTCGATCTCGCCGTCCGCGTGCGCGACGTGGGGATGATCGCGCTGCCCGACGGCGTCGCGCTCGCCACCACGCCGCTCTCACCCGCGGACTGGCAGCTCGTGAACCAGCACCCGGTGATCGGCGCGCGGATCATCGAAGGGCTGCCTGTGGTGGCCTTTGCCGCACCGCTCGTCAGGTCCCATCACGAGCGTTGGGACGGCGGTGGCTATCCCGACGGCCTCGCCGGCGACGCGATCCCGCTGCTCAGCCGGGTGATCGCCACCTGCGACGCGTTCGTGTCGATGGCCAGCGACCGTCCGCACCGCCGGGGTATGGGTGCCGAGACGGCGCTCGAGCAGGTAGATCAGGGACGGGGCTCGCAGTTCGACCCCGCGGTGGTCGATGCGCTGGTCTCCGTTCTGCGGGGAACCGGCCAATCCGCTTCGCCGTCGGCGGACACTGCGAGTACCGCCCCGGTCGCGAGTCCCAACTCGGCGAGCCTTCGCCACCACGGAGCCCGGCGCAGCGGCCTGACCGACGCGATCGAGGAGCTCGATCTCCTACCCGCGTTCGCCCCCGCGCACGAGCGCGTGCTCGCCGCCACCACGAACGACGTCGGAACCGGCGGCGAGCTCGTGGCGGCGATCGAGAGCGATACCGGCCTGACCGTCGCGGTCCTGCGCCGCGCTCAGGTCGTCTCCGGGCGACACCCCATTGCCAACGTCGCCGACGCCGTGGCGGCCCTGAGCCTGACCGAGATCGCCGCCGCGATCGAGGTGCTACCGACCACCGAGTTTCCCTGGCGCACCTCGCGCGTCGAAGTGCTCATGCACCACTCGCGGGTGCATGCGCTCGCGGTGACGCGAGCCGCGGACCGGATCGCCCGCGAGGGCAACGTGATCAACCGCGACGACATTCTCGTCACCGCCCTCCTCCACGACGTCGGCAAGATCGTGCTCGGGCGCGCCCATCCCGACTACGCCGAGCTCGTCGATGTGCGCACCACCTCACCCGAGAAGCGGGTTCACCAGGAGCAGCGCGACCTGGGCACGAACCACGCGACCCTCGGCGGGCTGATGCTGCATCGCTGGGGGCTGCCCGAGATCCTCGTCAAGGCCGTGGCCGCGCATCACAGCTCGGAGGCCGAGGACGACGTGGCCACCTACGTCAGGCTGGCGGACATGATCGCCCACCACGCGCAGGGCGAGACCGTGGACCGCGCGAAGATGCTGCACCTGTGCCGGGTCTGCGGACTGTCGGCCAACCAGCTCAGGGACGTCCTCTTCGACCTGCCCCATTCAGGCGGAAGCCAGCGGCGCAGGGCCGAGCCCACGCCGCTCTCGGCGCGGGAGACGACGGTGCTTCGCATCCTCGCCCAGGGCAAGGTCTACAAAGTCATAGCCGAAGAGCTCGGACTCTCCACGAGCACCGTGCGCAGCCACCTGCACAAGGCCTACGAGAAGCTCGGCGTGGCCGATCGCGCCCAGGCCGTCCTCCGGGCGACGGAAATGGGATGGATCTGACCTACAGTCGCTCGATCTCCCACAGCAGCTTGAGGTACGCCTCATCGCCGAGCAGAGCGCGAAGCAGCTTGGCTTGACGGCACTCGGTTCTGTACACCCGCTCGCCGCTGCGGCTGTCGGGATCAAAGCCCATCTGCAGCGCCCATTCTTCGTAGCTGCCCGCTTCTTCGGCGACGGCGGCCTCCGCCGCCACCACATCGACCACGTCGGCGACGCTGGGCGGCCCGTCATC
>DATCEM010000502.1:0-3536 GCA_036510175.1 Solirubrobacteraceae bacterium
GGGCCGGCCGCTGGTGGGTGCTCCGAGGAAGACCTGCCCGACGGGCTGACCCCGCGCGAGGCCGAGGTCCTCGAGCTCATCGCTGCAGGGTTCTCCAACGCGGAGATCGCCGAGCGCCTGTTCGTCAGCCCGACCACCGTCAAGTCCCACATCAATCATCTGTTCGCCAAAGCCGGGCTGCGCGACCGCGCTCAGGCCGTCGCCTACGCCTACCGCGTGGGGGTGGCCTCGCCGCCGCAGTAGGGGTGCTGGCGCGGTGGTCAGTCGAGGTGCGCCGGCAGGCCGAAGCGCCCGAACACGTCGTCGACCTTGGCAGCATCGACGGGCTCGTCCGGATAGCGCTCGAAGACCTCGCGGTCGCGGGGCTCGGCGGAGCGCGCGATGAAGGCGGTGACGTCGCTGACCTGGCTCCCGCGGAGCGTCAGGACGTTCAGCGCGAACGGGCGGTATGACTCGTCCTGCTCGTTCCAGGCGTAGAAGCCGAGCGCCGGCTGGCCGTTGGCCGTCGTCCGGACCACGCGCCAGCGCCAGGCGCCCGAGAGCGGCCATCCGGCAGCCCAGATGGCGATCGCCTCGCGGCCCTGATACCAGCTGGCCAGCGGCGGCATGGCGAAGGTCGCGTCCTCGGCAAGCATGGCGGCGAACGCCTCGACATCTGAGCGTTCCCAGGCATCGACGTAGCGGTCGACCAGGGCGCGCACCGACTCGTCGCCGAGCGTGCGCAGAGTCGCCTGCTGGCTCTGGTCGGGAACGCGCTCCTCGACCGCCGCGCGCGCCCGCTGGAGGGCGCTGTTGACCCCCGCGACCGTCGTCTGCAGCGACGTCGCGACCTCCTTGGCCGAGAAGCCGAGCACCTCGCGCAGAATGAGCACGGCACGCTGGGTGGCGGGCAGGTGCTGGAGCGCGGCGATGAACGCCAGCTCGACGCCCTCACGCCGCTCGTAGGAGGCGGCGGGGGCGTCGAGGCCGTCCTCGATGCCCAGGATCTCATCCGGGTAGGGCTCTATCCACACCGACTCGACGAGCGGCTCGCCGGGCCCGAGGTGGGGATCGGTGGCCGGGCCGTAGTCGATCGGGAGCACCCGCTTGGGGCGCCGGGCGATTTGATCGAGGCAGGCGTTGGTGGCGATCGTGTACAGCCATGACCGCAGCGAGCTTCGGCCCTCAAACTTCGCCACGCCCCGCCACGCGCGGAGCATCGCGTCCTGGAGCGCATCCTCGGCATCGTGCACCGAGCCGAGCATCCGGTAGCAGTGGGCGTGGAGCTCACCGCGGCGGTTCTCGATGAGCGCTCCGAACGCCGCCTCGTCGCCGGCGCGGGCGCGCTCGAGCAGGCTGCGCTCCTGGGCGGTGTTCTCTGTCGAGGCGGGCGTCATGCGTGCATCAGACTAGACCGGTGAAGAGGGCATAACTCATCGCACCGATGAGTTTTACCGGTCACGTCGGTCTCTTGGTCAGGAGATGAAGCCCGCCGTTTTAAACCGCGTGGTGCACCTGGAGCTCCACACTGGAGATGTCGCCCAGGCCGGCGCCTTCTACGCCGAGCTCTGCGGCTGGCGCCCGGAGCGGATCGACACGGTTTACGGCTCCTACGTCGCTCTCGAGCTCGGAGACGGGATCGGCGGGGGGATGGTCGAATGCCCGATCAAGCGCCCGCTGTGGCTGCCCTACGTCGAGGTCGCCGACATCGGCGCGGCGACCGACCACGCGCGGCTCCTCGGCGGCTCGGTATTGCTCGAGCCCCGCGAGGGCCCGGCGGGCTGGCGCAGCGTGATTGCGACGGGCGCCGGCGGGCAGGTTGCGCTGTGGCAGGCGAAGCGGTGAGGTGTGGGGCTGCCGGGTCGGCAGGGCGGCGGCGGCGTGACGCCTGCCGGGCCCTGCCCTGCCCTGCCCTGCCCTGTCCTCAGAACGGCAGGCTGCGGAGCGCGACGGGGCCGGCCGGCCACTCGGCCCCCGCGGCCAGCGCGTGCCACATCGCGCCCAGGGGCATCTCCTCGATCCCGGCTGGCTGCTCGACGGTGACCGGCGGAGGGAGCGTCTCGAAACCGAGTCGCTCGTACAGACCCGCGCGGCTCGGGAGGCAGAAGAGCAGCGCGAAGGACGGACCCATGGCGCGACCACGCTCCAGCGCGGCTCGCACCACTCGGCGGGCGAGCCCGCGGCCCCGGTGCTCGGAGTTCACGATCACGCCGCCGAGGCCCACGATCGGGATCCTCTGATCGCCGACCTCAGCCTCGACGACAAGCATTCCCGTCGACGCGATCAAGCGACCGTCGCCGTCTCGCAGCGCCACATGGCGCTCCTTGGGGCGAAACTGAAGCGCCACCCCCGCGATGTCGAACGGGTCTTCCTCGTCGCCTTCGAGCTCTGCGCGCAGCTCCTGGGTCAGCGGGCCGAACTCGACGATGTCCATGGGGGTGAGGGGCGGGGCCGTTCGTGCCGGGCCGTTAGTGCGCGGCGGGAACGACGCTGAAGGCGTAGGCGCCGGTCTGACCCTTGGCCTGTATCTGCGAGGCGGCCGCGGCGGCTTGGGCTCGCGTCGTGTAGGTGCCCGAGAAGACGATCCAGTCGCCGGGATGCATGCTCGAGTAGTCGCTCGAGAACAGGACGCCAACGGGGATGCCCGCCGCCGCGACCTTGGTCGCGCTGGCGGTGGCCGTCGCCTTCGCGGGAACGACGTCGAGGACCACGGTGAAGCCCGTAACTCCGGCGGGCCATGACCCGATGGCCGAGCCTGTCGGTGTAGTGGTTGAGGTCGGGGTGGAGGTGGTCTTGGCCGACGCGGTCGGGGTGGTGGTCGCCGGTGACGTCGCCGCCCGCGTCGTGGGAGCGGAAGCGGCGACCGTGGGCACGCTCTGGTTGGCGGAGTTGGACAGCGCGACGAGCACGACCACGAAGCCGACGGCCACCAACGCCACCACTCCCGCGACGATGGCGAGCGGGATGCGCCAGTCGGGGGCCGGGCGAATCCGGATCCGCACCGCGGCCCCGCATTCAAGGCACCAATCCTGCTCCGGGGCGAGCCGGCCGCCGCAGTGGGGACACACCGTCTCGCTCGCCCGCCGATCGGCGAGCGCGCTCACAGCGCCCTGTGCTTCCGGACCGGGCGCCCCGGACTCTCGGGGCCATCGGCGGCGGAGACCGCCGTCCCGCAGGCGGAGCAGAAACGATCGACGCTTCCATGGATCGTGCCGCACTGGCTGCACATCCCGCCGATCCCCGCTTCTCGCACTTCCCGCACCGGCCGCGCCTCGCCGAGCCGACTCTCGATCGCGCGCAGCTCACGGTCGGTCTCGGCCGCCTTGGCGACCTTGATGCCCACCAGATCACCGCGCCAGGTGTCGAATCGATGGAGCTCGAGCACGAAGCCCCCCAGATCACGAATCTGCACCTCGCGCAGCCGGCGAAGATAACGCGCCCGCCGCCGCAGTTGCCCACGCTCACGGAATTCGAGCGGCGCGACGGTGGTGGGGGCGGGAGCGGGGGCGGGGCTGGGAGCGCGGGTGGAGGCGGGGCTGGGGGCGGGGCTGGGGCTG
>DATCEM010000503.1:0-3136 GCA_036510175.1 Solirubrobacteraceae bacterium
GCAGCACGACCCCCCGAGATCCGGCCTGCGCGAGCCCGCCGCGCGCCCGCGGTCATGCCCGCCGTGCGCCCACTTCGAGCCCGCCGCACGCCCACTTCATGCCCGCCGCACGCCCCGGCCAACCCGAAACCGAGCCCGTTCTTGCCATCCCGTGCCCCCGGCGTTAGGCTGCCGCGAAGTCGAGCGGGGAGGCGTAAATGGCAGCGCTTATCAGTGTGTGTCGCGGTGCCGTGAGGCACCGGGGACGAGGGCCGGCCGGTGTGCTCGCCGTCGCAGCCGCCGTGGTGGCGCTCTCGATCGTGCCGGCGATGGCGGCCAAGCCGACGCCGAGCAACTGCTGGGGCGACTGCGCCGGGGACTACACGGGTGGCTCCTTCGCCGTACTCGGCCATGACGTGAAGTACTTCGCCGACTCGGAGCGCTGTCTGGGGACGTTCGGTTCAGAACGGGGCCAGGTCGACTACGTATTGGTGAAAAAGGGCCTGCCCCTCACCAAGAACGACACCTTCTCCTTCCAGGGCACCGTGGACATCGGCCCCCCGAGCAAGGTGCCCGTGCACATAAAGGTCTTCGGCGACTTTCCCACCCCGACCGAAGCCCACGTCACGCTGAAGATCTCCTACAAGCACTGCGGCACCGTGCACCTGAAGGTCAAGCGATACCCACCGATGGAAGGCTAGGTAGCCGGCGCGCGGGTGCTCTGGGCCCCCGCCGCGGTCCGCTCCTTTGACCCTCACCGAGCTCCACGCCGCCGACCCACTTCTGGACGATCGCGCTGCGCTTGCGGCGCGCCACCAGCAGGAGGGCTGCCTGTTCCTCCGTGGCGCCATCGATCCCGGCGCCCTCGCCGACCTGGCCGACCAAGCGGCGGCCCTGCTCGAGCGCTGGGGCGTCGCGCGGCGCTCGGACGGCGTGCGCGCCACCGGAGCGCCCCTCCCGCCCGTCGACACAGCCGAGCTCCAGAGCCTGCCGGGGCTCGCCGCGCTCGCCGATCAGATGGCGGCGGGCACCGACCCGATCGCCCCCGTCGCGGCGCGGGCCTTCGGCTGCCCGACGGCGCTGTGGCCGGGAGCGCGCCTCCATGTCGCCCTCCCCGGCGACCCCGAGCGCGCGACGCCGCCGCACCAGGACAGCGGTGCGCTCGACTGGATCGGCGACTACCGGCGGCTGTGGATCGCCCTCGGCGAGATTCCGTTCGGCGACGGCGGCCTCGCGCTGGCCGCGGGATCGCATCGCTACCGCCGCCTGCCGCTGGATGAGCTCCTGGACGGGAACTGGTTCACGGCGGCGATGTCGATCGGGGACCTGTTCGTCTTCGACCTCAATCTCGCCCACCGATCCCTCCCCGCCACGAGCGACCGCATCCGCATCGCCCTGACCGTGATCGGCTCGGCGCAATGGGATCCGCGCCCGGCGGTCGCGGCTGAGGAGGCCGGTCCCGGGCGGCTCGGTCTCTGCGAGCAGGAAGCCTCGCCGTCCTAGCGGCTCACATCAGCTCGCGGTAGAGCTCGAGCGTTCGCCGCGCCGCCTGGTCCCACGAGTACGGGCCTGCTGCCGCCGCGGCGGCAGCCGCCGCGAGGCGCGCACGAGCGCTGGGATCCTCGATCAGGGTGACGAGGGCGTCGTGCAGCGCGGCCGGGTCGTCCGGGGGAACGAGAAGCGCGGCGCCGGTCTCCGCGACCTCGGTGAAACCTCCGACGTCGGTGAGCACGACCGGCTTGCCGAAGGCGAGTGCGGTCGCGAGTACGCCGGAGAAGTCGAACCGCTCGGTCCGCGAATAGGGCAGGACCACGACATCGGCGCGACGGAAGAACGCCGGAAGCTCGACATCGGCGACGAAGCGCGGGACGAAGCGCACCCCGGCCGGCGCACGCGCCCGCAGCGGGTCGAGGGCGAGCCGCGGCCGCCCGACGATCCACAGCTCGGCGCCGCGCACGTCGCGCCAGGCGTCGAGGAGCACCTCGACGCCCTTGTAGGGACGCAGGAGGCCGAAGAAGAGCACCACGGGCGCCGTCACCTCGGCGAGCTCATCGCTCAGCGGCTGCTCGCGGGGCAGGCGGGTGAGGTACTCGAAGGCGCCGTGGTGGATCACGCGCACCTTGCCCGGATCGAGCGCCAGTGCCTGGGTGAGCTGGCGCCGCCCGTACTCCGAATGGACGACGAGCGCGTCGACGGCGTCGTAGCAGCGACGCTGGGCGCGCGCCTGCCCGGGGCGGGGCTCACGCGGGAGCAGGTCGTGGGCGGTGAGGACGATGGGGCGCCGCGGGAGCAGCCACGGATCGAGCCATTGCAGGGCGAGCCACTGGAAGTGGACGATGTCGGCCCGGCGCGCGGCGCGGCGGTAGCGCAGCATGTCGGGCACGTGCTCGGCCAGCTTGGTGACACGGCGCACCGGTGATCCGGGCTCACCCCGCGCATGGCGGTAGAAGCGCTCACGCACGGCGTACCCCTCGGCGGCGGGGGCAGCGCCGTAGGCGAAGGCGCTCGTGACCAGCTCGACCTCGGCGCCGGCCCGCGCCAGCGCCGCCGACAGGGCGTGGTCATAGGGCGGGGTGTACGCCGAGGGGTCCACCACGTCGACGCGCATCACGAGCCGCCGCCCTCGATCGCCGTCCCCGCAAGCGCCGTCCCGGCGAGGGCGGCCAAGCGCCGCGCGGTGGCGGGTGCCTCACCTTCACCGAGCGCGTGCACGCGAGCGCCTGGGTCCCGGGCGAGGCGGAGCACGGCGGGCGCCAGCGCCGAAAGGCGGGGCTCCCCGCGCTCTCGGGCGAGCACGTCGAGCGCGCAGCGAACGGGGTGGCGAACGATGAGCCCGGCCAGCGCCGTCGCCCGAGCGGCCACGCCGTCGTCCTCGCGGTAGTTGACCCTGGCCTGGCGCGCGACGACTTGGTCGATGACCTCCGGGCGCCGGGTCGCCTCGACCCGGCGACTCGTGAATGGGCGGGCGACGTCGTCGACGGGGTCGCCGCGGGCCGGATAGCGGTCGGCGACGAGCACCGCCGCTGCCGGGGGTCCCGGGTCGCGCGCCGGGCGGTTCGAGAGCGCGAAGCCCGCCAGCTCCTCTAGGGCGAGCAGCGCGTCGAGGGCGAGATAGGCGTCGGGGCGTCGGGCGGGGGGCGAGGCCGAGGCGGCCGGG
>DATCEM010000504.1:0-6614 GCA_036510175.1 Solirubrobacteraceae bacterium
CCGCGACCGATGACCGGCGCCGGCGCTACGGTCTGGGGAGTGCGCCTGATGCACGCCCACGAGGTCGCGGCGGCCGACGAGATCGAGCTCACCGACGATCTCCTCATCCACGCCGAGAACGCCGCCGTCCTCCCCAAGCTCCCCGAGGCGAGCTTTGATCTCATCTACATCGACCCGCCCTTCAACACCGGTCGGGTTCAGCGCAAGCGCACGCTGTCGGCCGAGCACGATGAGGAGGGGGGCGAGCGCACGGGGTTCGGCGGCCGTCGCTACCGCACGCGGCTGCTCCGCGACCTGAGCTTCGACGATGACCGGCGCGAGTACCTCGACTTCATCGCGCCTCGCCTCGAGCACGCCCGGCGGCTGCTTGCCGTGCACGGAACGCTCTACCTCCATCTCGACTACCGCGAGGCGCATTACTGCAAGCTCGCGCTCGACGAGATCTTCGGCCGCGACTGCTTTCTCAATGAGATCATCTGGGCCTACGACTTCGGCGGCAAGCCGAAGCGACGATGGCCGGCCAAGCACGACACGATCCTCGTCTATGTCCGCGTCCCGGGACGCCACCACTTCGATTCAGAGGCCGTCGAGCGCGAGCCGTACATGGCTCCTGGCCTGGTGACGCCAGAGAAGGCGCGCCGCGGGAAGATGCCGGTCGACACGTGGTGGCACACGATCGTTCCCACCAACGGTCGCGAGAAAACCGGATACCCAACCCAGAAGCCCGAGGGGGTGCTACGCCGCATCGTCGCGGCGTCCTCGCACCCGGGCGGCTGGTGCCTGGACTTCTTCGCGGGATCCGGGACCCTCGGCGCCGTATGCGCAGTGCAGGGTCGCCGCTTCGTGCTCGTCGATCACAGTCAGAGCGCAATTGCCATCGCCGCTCGGCGACTCGCACCGGCGGCGGAGGCGGCCGCCGGCTGACGGCGCACGGTTATGCGTTCGCTGCCACGGCGGACTAGCGCGCGGTCGCGCCTCGCGGTCGCCGGTTCGGCGATCGTCCTGGTGATCGCGGTGATCTTCTCCGCCCTGCACTCCTCAGGACCGCCGCCCCTGCCGCTGCCCGGGCTCGGTCGCCCGGCGCTGCCCGGCGACCCGTTCGGCTACCAGTCAAGCCGGCAGGCGGACTTCGAGGCGAGGGCGAGGGCGGGCGAGGAGCAGGTCTTGTTCCTCAAGAGCCCGGGTGGGGCACTGGCCACGGCGGCGCGCGTGGCTGCCTACCGTCCCCTGGTGGACGCCGCGACCAAGGGCACGGGCATTGATCCCAACCTGCTCGAGGCGATCGTCTTCCTGGAGAGCGCCGGGTACCCCGATGCCCTCGCCGGAGCCGACGCCGCCGACGCTGCCGGCCTGACCCAGATCCTCGCCCAGACGGGCCAGTCGCTGCTCGGGATGCACATCGACCTGGCCCGCAGCCGCCGGCTCACGCAGGCGATCGCCACCGCCTACGCGCTCGGCGAGGCCGGCCGCTTCGCCACCCTCCAGCGCGAGCGGGCGCGGATCGACGGGCGCTTCGATCCTCCCAAGGCGCTCGCCGCCACCGTGCGCTACCTGGAGATCGCCCGTCGCGACCTCGGGCGCGCGGACCTCGCCGTCGTCTCCTACCACATGGGTATCGGCAATCTCGAGAATGTCCTGCACGATTACGACGGCGGCCGGCCCGTTCCCTACGCGCAGCTCTTCTTTGACACCACGCTCGACCGGCACGCCGCCGCCTTCGCACTGCTTCAGGGCTTCGGCGACGACTCCTCGCTCTACTACTGGCGCGTGCTCGCGGCCGAGAACATCATGTCGCTCTATCGCTCGAACCGCTCCCAGCTCGCGCAGCTCAGCGCGCTCGAGACCGCGGGCGATGACGACGAAGACGTTCTCCACCCTTCCAGCGAGACCGGCGTGTTCGCCACCCCGAGCGACCTCGCCTACGCCTACGCGAGCCGCGCGGTCCTCCCCCTCCCGTCCGACCCCGGCAAGCTCGGCCTCGCCTACAGCCCGGCGATCGGGTCGCTCGCGCACCGCCTCGGCCAATCGCCGGCGCTCTACCGCGGCCTGCGCCCGGCGGCGCTGGACCTGTTGATCGAGCTCGCCGCGCGGGTCCGCGTTCTCAGCGGATCGAAGACGCCCCTGATCGTCGCCCAGGCGGTCACCGACCGCAGCTACGAGCACCTGCTCGGCGCGAGCGGTGGCTACTCGCTTGCGACCACGGGGTATGAGTTCGAGATCGAGCGCAGCTACGCCAGCGGGGCCCAGGCGGGAGCCTTCCAGGCGATGCTCGATCGCCTCCAGGCCCTGAACCTCATCGCCTGGGCACGCGAGTCCACGACGATCGACATCACCGTCGCGTCCGACGCCGGCCGCGCGATCGTCAACGGGCCTTAGCAACGCGGCGGTCACACGAGAGCCGCAGGCTGGTAACACCAGCACCCCCGGACGCGACCTACGATCGCTGGCACCCCAGGTCCTCAGAGCCCGTCCGGAAGGGAACCTTGCTATGCCCGACGTCACCCGTCGTCGCCTGCTGAGCTCCGCCGCCGTCGGGGCGGGTGGAGTGCTCGCCTCCTCGATCCTGCCTCCCGCCCTGGCCCGCGCCGCGGCCGAGGGTCCTCAACGGGGCTCGCTCAGAGACGTCAAGCACGTCGTCGTCCACATGCAGGAGAACCGCTCGTTCGATCATTACTTCGGGACGCTCGCCGGCGTGCGCGGCTTCGGCGACCCGGGCGCGCTGGTCCAGCCCGGCGGTAAGTCGATCTTCTACCAGCAGGACCCCTACAACCCCGACGGCTACTTGCTGCCGTGGCACCTGGACACACGGAACACAAGCTCGCAGGCGATCCCGTCGACCTCCCACGCATGGACCTACCAGCACGACTCGCTGAACATCACCGTGGGCGCAACCCCCGGCGCCCCGACGACCGCCCTGAACAACGACTGGGTCCCCACCCACTACATCTCCGACGGTCCCGCCCATTACTGGTACACGATGGGCTACTACGAGCGCCAGGACATCCCCTTCCACTTCGCCCTGGCCGAGACGTTCACCCTGTGCGACGCCTATCACTGCTCGCTGCTCGGACCGACGTGGCCCAACCGCATGTACCTGATGACGGGAATGATCGACCCGCTGGGCACGGGCGGCGGCCCGATGATCTCGAACGTGGTGCCGAGTCCGGTCACGGGGAAGCCCTACACCTGGACGACCTACCCCGAGCGCCTGACGCAGGCCGGCATCAGCTGGCGCGTCTACCAGGAGGAGGACGACTACGGGACCAATCCGCTCGAGTGGTTCGCGGCGTATCAGAACGCGAGCCCCGGCTCGCCACTGTACGAGAATGCCCTGACCATCTACCCGGCGGATCGGTTCGAGTGGGATGCCAGGCACGACCGGCTTCCCACCGTCTCGTGGATCCTCCCGACCTCGGGCCAGAGTGAGCATCCCGCCTACATCCCGGCCTCGGGGGCGAACTTCCTGGCCTCGAAGCTGAACGCGGTGGCGGAGAACCGCGATCTCTGGTCGAAGACCGTATTCATCGTCAACTACGACGAGAACGACGGGCTGTTCGACCACGTCGTGCCGCCGCTGCCGCCGGCGGGAACCCCGGCCGAGTTCGTCGACGGCCTGCCCATCGGCGGCGGGGTCCGCGTTCCGTGCTTCATCGTCTCGCCGTGGAGCGTCGGCGGCTATGTCGCCACCGAGCAGTTCGACCACACCTCGGTGCTCCAGTTCCTCGAGACGCTGACCGGCGTGCAGGAGCCGAACATCACCGCCTGGCGCCGCCGGACCTTCGGGGACCTGACCTCGGCGCTCGGGTTCTCGGGCGGCCGGGCATCGACCTTCCCGCCGCCGCTGCCGCCCACCCTCGGCGAGTTCTGGCAGGCCGAGAATGAGGTCGAGACCCTGCCCCCGGCGACGATCCCGGGTGCCAGCCAGACGCCGCCCGTCCAGGAACGCAGGCGGCCGCCGCTCCCGTGGACGCCGCAGGAACGGCCCCGGATGTCCAAGCGTGCGGCGAGCGCGCTGCCCGGGACGGCCAGCCGCTTCATCGAGAACCGCACCACCCACGCCGCCGACTTCAAGAACGGCGCTTCGGACAAGGTCTACCTGGCGAAGATCGCCGCAGTCGAGAACAACGACGTGAGCGCGAGCAGCGGCGACCCCCTCGCGTACGTGCCCGGGATCGTCGGCGGGAACGTGGCGATCCTCGACGCGTCGAGGATGACTCTGGTCAAGTCGATCACCAGCGGATTCACCAACCCCTATGGGGCGGCCGCGACGCCGGACGGCACCGAGGTCTGGGTGACCGAGTCGGGCACGAACACGGTCTCGGTGATCAGCACGGCGACGAACACGATCACCGCCACCGTGGTCGTGGGGATCTACCCGCACGGGATCGCCATCACCCCGGACGGCACCAGGGCCTACGTTGCCAACACCGGGCCGAACACGGGCCCGGGTGGCTCGGACACCGTCTCGGTCATCGATGTGGCCAGTCAGGCCGTGACGGCGACGATCTCCGTCGGTGAGGCGCCTCAGGTGGTCACGGTGTCGCCGGACGGATCGCTGGTGTTCGTGGCCTGCGCCGACGGCGTGTACGTCATCACCGCGTCGACCGGCAGCGTGCGCCAGGCGCCGGAGGACCTGCGCAATCCCCACGGCGTGGCAGTCACGCCGGACGGTGCGTACGTCTACGTGGCGGACTCCGAACGCGATCAGGTAATCGTGCTCACCACCTCCCGGCTGCGCACGGTCAGGCGGATCCCCGTCGGGGCCACGCCCTGGAACACAGCCTTCTCGGCCGATGGCACGAGCGCCTATGTGACCAACGCCAACGACGACACCGTGTCGGTGATTGCCACCGCGTCACTGAGCGTCACCACGACGATCGCGCTCGGCGCCAGCAGCACCCAGAGCAATCACATTCCGACGGCGATCGAACTCAGCCCGAACGGCGCCATCTGGGTGGCCTGCAACACGTCGAGCTCGCTCGTGGTCATCGACCCCTCGACCAACGCGGTCCTCGACTCGATCGATATCGGGCTCGGTGACGATCCGACGGGGATCGCCTTCACCTGAGCCCGCGGATTCCCCGGCTAGGCGACCTTGGCCGGGTGCTCGGGAGTGCTGCTTGGGGATGGGCGCTCGGCTTCGGAGATCGTCCGCGCCATACGCGCCTCATAGGCGGCACGCGCCGCGTGGTCGGGGTTGACGAGAACCCGGTCGCCCCCCAGTAGGTGCTGTACGAGCTCCGAAACCGCGACCGGCACGAGCGCCTTGGCCCAGAACAGGAGGCCCATGGTCCTCGGTACAAACACCTGATACCGGCCCGTCTGGAGCGCTCCGACGATCGCTTCGGCGACATCCTCGGGCTCGACGAGCTTGATCCCGCGGGTGTTCGACAGGCCCGATCCTAGCTCGGTGTTGACGACGTGGGGAATCACCACGGTGACGCCGATCCCTGAGCCGCGCACCTCCTGGCGGATGGCCTCGGTGAGCCCGACCACAGCGTACTTACTCGCGCAGTAGGTGGCGCCCCCGGACACCCCGGATTTGCCGGCAGTCGAGGCGATGTTGACGAGATGACCCGTCCCGCGCTCGGAGAAGCGCTCGAGGGCGAGCTTGGATCCGAAGATCACGCCGCGGAGGTTGATGTCGACGATCCGCGCGGCCGTCGCGTCGGTCTCCTCGGAGAAGGGACCGATGGGCATGATCCCCGCATTGTTGATCAGGACATCGAGAGCACCGTGGCGCTCGTGCACCTGATCGAGGAAGTCGGCGAAGCTCGCGCGGTCGGTGACGTCGAGCGCCAGGCCGACGGTCCCTGAGCCGAGCTCCTCGGCGGTCCTTTCCGCCAGGGCAACGTCGATGTCGCCGATGGCGACGCGGGCGCCCTGGGCGATCAAGGCCACCGCGGTGGCTCGACCGATGCCACGCCCACCTCCGGTTATGGCGACGACGCTCCCGACGAGCGAGCGCGAAGTTCTGGCCATGGTTCTATGTTCCTCCTGATCTTGCGATGGCCAGCGCCACCGTACAGGTCCCCGAGCGGCGGCGGGACTGAGCGATCAGTGCCGAGCCGAATTACGGCGCGCGGCGTATCCGCCGCGATGCCCTCGGGGGTGTCCGGCAGAGCCGCGGCCACGGGTGCCGGTGCTCGTGCTCGTGCCGGTGCTCGTGCTCGTGCCGGTGCTCGTGCTGGAGCCGGGGCTCGAGGTCGAGCTGGGGCTGGTGCTGGTGCCCGCGCCCGTGCTCGTGCTCGTGCCGCTGGTGGGACCGGGACCGCTGGTCGGGCTGCCGCTCCCCGAACCTGAGCTCGAACCGGAACCGGTGCCGGTCGTGGGGCCAGGGCCACTCGTCGGGGCGCCACTCGCCGATCCGCTACCGGAACTGGTGCCCGAACCCGTGCCGAGGACGGGGAGGGTCCCGCTGCTGGCGCCGGGCGAAGAAATGGGCGACGGCGAGCCCGAGCTGCCGATCGCTCCCGACAGGCCCGTAGGACCCAGGCCCTTCGAGGTCGAGAAGCCGCCGTAGCTTCCCGATCCCGATTCCGGCGCGGTGCCGGTTGAGGAGGACGGCGCGCCGACCGTGGGCTGCGAGCCGCTGGTAGAAGACGGCGCCGGCG
>DATCEM010000505.1:0-2218 GCA_036510175.1 Solirubrobacteraceae bacterium
CCCGCCAGTGAAAGTGCGGGTCGTCGGTGACCGAGGCGCGGTAGCGCCCCTGAGGGGTGAGGTCCGCCGGGTCCGGGGGAGCCGGAGGGTCCAGGGGATCCACGGGATCCAGGGGGTCCACGTAGTCATCCACTCCCTCCGGGAGTTCGCTGCCAGGCGGGCTCTCAATGCGTAGCACGGGCTCGGCGCCAGCCGATTCCCCCTGTACCGCCGGGGCCTCGACGTGGGTGGCGCGAACGATGAGCTCCTCGGTATCGGGCTCGGGAGGGAGCAGCGGCTCGGGCATGAGCTCAGGGGGCAGCGGTACCGCGGCAGCGGCCACAGAGGCGACGGGGCGCCGCTCGCGCCGGGCCACCGTGGCCGCGGTGATCTCCTCGGTCGAGCGCCTGATCGCCCTTCCCGCATCACTCGCGATGCGGGTCGTGCCGGCGACGCCGGTGCCGGTCGCGCGCAGTGCGCTGGCGACCGTCGCTCCGGTGACGAGCATCAGCCCGGTGATGAACATGAACACGGCGAGGATGTCGGCTCCGATGCTCGACACGAGATGCGAGGTCACCCACAGCGCGGACTCTCCGAGGATTCCGCCGCGCGCTTCGAATACCGCCGGATGCCAGAACGTCGTTGTCGGCGCCGCTCCGGGACCTATGCCGAGGGTTCCGGCGGCGAGCGCAAGCGAAGCGGAGCCGAGGAGGCACAGCGCCCCGGTCCGCAGCGGCCGACCGGGAGGGCGAAGCTCGCGCAGCACGATCAGCGCCCCAGCGGCGACGATCGCCGCGGGGACTCCATAACCGAGCAGGCCGAAGACGAAGCGCAGCGCGTGCGCCCCTCCCTCGCCGACCGTTCCGCCCGCCCAGCGCAGATAGGTGACGCACGAGAGGAAGATCCCGATGGCGATCAGGCCGAGCCCGAGGACGTCGACCTGATGGGGCTCGAAGTCGAGCCGCGGCAGCCGGGGACGGCTCGCGAGCGGCGAGCGCCGGGCGCGAACGCGCTTGGCTTGCGACTTGCGGCTGGTGGCCATCTCGGGAGGATGTCCTTCGACGCGGACCGTGGTGTCCCTGCCGGACCGGGAGCCGTGCTGGGGAATAACCGCAGCGTCAGCCTTAGCCCCATCAAGCCGCACTAAAGATCGCGGACACCGCGTGCCCGCCCATCTACCATCTGCAGGATCTATGAACGAGTTCGAGCGTCCCCCCCGGGTGCTGGTCGTCGAAGACGACGAGGCGATCGCGCAGGTGCTCCAGCGGTCGCTGCGCATGGAGGGCTACGACGTCAAGATCGCCGACGACGGGATCGTCGCGCTCGACGTCGCGCACGCCTTCCTGCCCGACCTGGTGATCCTCGATCTGGGACTGCCTCGCATGGACGGGATCGACGTCGCCAAGACGATGCGCGAGACCGACGACGTGCCGATCCTCGTGCTCACCGCGCGCGACGCCGTCGAGTCGCGCGTCGAGGGGCTCGACGCGGGCGCCGACGACTACCTCGTCAAGCCCTTCGAACGTCAGGAGCTGCTCGCGCGGCTGCGAGCCCTGCTGCGCCGTCGCCCGCCGCGCGGTCAGGCGGCGCTCAGCGTGGGTGACCTGAAGCTCAACCCTGATACCCATGAGGTCACGCGCGGCACTTCCCCCGACGGCGCGGGCGACCGCCCGATCGACCTGACCCAGCGCGAGTTCGAGCTGCTCGAGTACCTGATGCGCAACGAGCGCATCGTCATCTCCCGCCAGCGCCTGCTCGACGAGGTGTGGGGGTATGACCCCTTCTCGATGACGAACACGATCGAGGTATTCGTATCTAACCTACGGAGGAAGCTTGAAGCCGGCGGAGAGCCTCGGCTACTTCACACGATACGCGGCGCGGGTTACGTCCTCCGCGTATAGGTCGGTTCCGATCCGCTGGCGGCTCGCCGGAGGATCTGCCGCGCTCACCTTCGTGATCCTCTGCGGTTTCGCGGGGATCGTCGGCGTCCTCACCACACGGCAGGTTCGGGGCCAGTTCAACGACGAGGTCCGCTCGCAGGCTGATGCCCTCGCGCAGCGGCTCCACCTGAAGTGGGACAACCTCGCCCTCAACTGCGACCAGACCGTACTCAGCGACTACGCGCTCGACAACCATGCGCAGATCCGCATCTACGACGACGACGGCACGCTGGAGTGCTCTCAGAATCAGGTCGTCTTCGGCACCTCGATGCTCGCGCGCCCGCAGTTCCCCTTCCCGC
>DATCEM010000506.1:0-2297 GCA_036510175.1 Solirubrobacteraceae bacterium
CGAGCGTCTCGGTCGCGACAAGGACGTGCGCGGCATCCTCGTACGGCTCGGGACGACGCGCATCGGCCTCGCGCGGGCGCAGGAGATCGGGACGATGCTCGGGACACTCGGCGTGAAGGTGCCGGTCTGGTGCCACGCCGACGATCTGTCCAACGGCACGCTCTACCTCGCGGCGCGGGCTTGCAAGCGCATCTGGCTCGCGCCCGCGACCGGCGTCGATGCCGTCGGGCTCGCGGCGCAGACCATGTACTTCCACAAGCTCCTCGCCGACGAACTGGGCCTCGACGTCGACTTTCTCCAGGTCGGCAAATACAAGGGCGCCGAGGAGCCCTTCACGCGCGACGGCCCGAGCCCGGAGGCGCGCGCGTCCCTTCAGTCGACGCTGTCGGACATGCGCACGGTGTGGCTCGACGGGCTCCGCCAGGCCCGCCCCGCCGTGGCCGAAGCGACGCCGGAGGACGGCCCGTACTCGGCTCGCACGGCGAAGGAGCTGGGGCTCATCGACGACGTGGGCTACTTCGACGAGGCGCGCGAGGCACTCGAGAAAGACGCGTCCGCGGTGCGGGCGGAGGTGAAGCTCGGCGGCGGGGCGGCGGCGGGGGGCGGCGACGAGCTGTCCGACGTCCTCCGGGCGATCGCCGGGGAGTCGCTCGGGTCGGCGCCGATCGCGCTCGTGCGGGCCGACGGGGCCATCTCGATGGAGGGCGGCGGAGGGTTTCTCTCCGAAGGCGGCGGCATCGTCGAGCGGCGCATGGTGCGGACGCTCACGCGCCTCGAGCACGACGACGACGTGAAGGCGGTCGTGCTGCGCATCGATTCGCCGGGAGGGAGCGCCCTGGCGAGCGACCTCCTGTGGCACGAGCTCATGCGCATCCGGGCGAAGAAGCCCGTCGTCGTGAGCATCGGCAGCATGGCGGCGAGCGGCGGGTACTACCTCGCGTCGACGGGCTCGGTGATCTTCGCCGACGATACGAGCATCGTCGGGTCCATCGGCGTTGTAGGCGGGAAGGTCGCCGCCAACAAGGCGCTGGCGAAGCTCGGGGTGCATGCCGAGACCATCCCGGCAAGGATGGACGACCCGCGTGCCGCGGCGCGAGCGGCCTACGAGTCCTTTCTCATGCCGTGGGATGACCCGACCCGCGAGCGCGTGCTGTCGACCATGACGGCGATCTACGAGCTCTTTCTGGCCCGCGTCGCCGAGGGCAGGAACATCCCCCTGCAGCGGGTGGCCGATTCTGCGGAGGGACGCATCTTCAGCGGGCGTGAGGGCAAGACCCGCGGGCTGGTGGACGAGCTGGGCGGCCTGACCGAGGCGATCGCGCGGGCGCGGACGCTGGCGGGGCTCGCCGTCGACGCCCGCGTGAACGCCGTCGGCGAGAGCTCGGGCCTGCTCGATGCGCTCGCCGAGGAGGCGCCCGAGAGCCGCGCCGGAGCGATGCCGCCGCGGCGGCTCGCCGGGGCGGGGATGGTCGTCGCCGCGCTGCTCGAACGGCTGGGGCCAGAGCTCCTGCCTTTCGCCGAGAGCCTGGCGCCGCTCGGCGAGCACGAGCGAGCCGTCTGCGCCCTGCCGTTCGCGCTGACGGTTCGCTAGCAGCACCGCTCCGGTCACGGGGCGCACGCCGCGCCCCCTTGAACGACACTCTGGCGTACGATCCCCCGGAGGATGATCCCGTCCGATCGCCGCCCGGAAGGCGAGGCGCAGATGGTGCCGCTCGAAGCCGAGCCGCGATCGACGCGCGCAACGCTCCCGCCCCCCGAGTGGACCACGCCGCAGGGACGCGCGCGCACGACGCAGGCGCCACCGCCGCTCGAGCGCCGCAAGGGGGTGCGCGCGGAGGAGGCCTGGATGCGCGCGCGGGTCGAGGAGGCGCGGGCAGCCGGGGAGACGGCGGCGACGCGCCAGGCGTGCGCCACGCTCGCGCGCTGGCTGGCTTCGCGGGACCGCGATCTCGATGAGGCGGTCGATCTCGCGGTGGAGGCGCTGCGAGGCGGCGACGACATCGAGCTTCGACGCGAGCTGGCGGCGTGGCTGGAGAGCCTCGGCGAGTTCGCGCGGGCGGCGGGCGCTCTCAGGCCCATCGCCGCGATGCCGGAGGTCGAGTCCGCGGAGGCCGCCTACGTGCTCGTGCGGACGGGTGTGCTCAAGGCGCGCGGCGGCGCGGCGGCAGGGGCCGCGGCGGCGTTCGAGGCGGCGCTCCCCATCGCGCCGGACGACCCGCTGCCGGCGGAGCTCCTGGGGGCGCTCGCCGAGTGGGAGCCCGATGCCGTGGAGAGAACCGCTGCGGCGGAGGCTTATG
>DATCEM010000507.1:0-3736 GCA_036510175.1 Solirubrobacteraceae bacterium
CCCGCCGCAGTCGCGCAGGGCGTCGAGCAGTCGCTCGAGCCCGAAGCGTCCGCGCTCTCCTCCCACCGCATCGGTTATCCCATCGGTGTAGGCGACCACGGTGCTCCCCGCCTCGAGTTCGACGGTGACGTCCTGCCAGGCGGCTTCGGTGAAGGCACCGAGGAGCGGCCCATGCTCGCCGAGCTTCGTCACCTCCTCGCCGGCCACGTACAGCGGAAGCGGGTGCCCGCCAACCGCCATGGTCGCTCGGCCGCCGTCGAGCCTCAGGCACAGCGCCGTACACACCGACAAGATGGGACGGTGCTTGAGCGTGCGGTCTACGTGCGCGAGCAGCTCCGCGGGGCTGGTCAGGAAGTCCGATGCGCTGCGCATGGTGTGGCGCACCAGAGCGGTCAGTGCCGCCGCCTCAACGCCCTTACCCGTGACATCGCCGATGATCATCATCCAGCTCTCCCCGAGCGGCCACACGTCGTAGAAATCGCCGCCGACGAGGCTTCCCGCCATCGCCGGCAGATAAACACTGGCCAGCTCATAGCCGGGGACCTCGGGCAGCTGCTCCGGGAGCAGGCTCTGCTGCAGGGTCCGGGCGATCATCGACCGCTGGCTGTACAGCCTCGAGTTCTCGATGGCCACCGCGGCGCGAGCGGCCACCTGCTCGGCCAACTGGAGATCGGAATCATCGAGCGCCCGGCCGGATTCCGAGCTCACCAGCGTGAGCGCGCCCAGCACCCGGCCGCCCAGCTTCATGGGCACGACGAGCGCGGAGTGCAGGCCCACCTCGCGCAGGAGCTCCATGTGGCGCTCGTCGACCGCGGCCTCGAGGAGCATGGCTTCGGGAATCTCCGGGTAGAGCAGCGACTCGCCGGTGCGGAAGACCAGTCCAAGACCCTGCTCGGGATCCAGGCGCTCGGGCTCGTAACCCCGGAGCTCCTCCGCCAGGCTCAGGCGGTCGGGATTGACGTGCGCCACCGCGACCGGCAGCCGATCCCCGTCGTCGTCGACGAGGTCGACCGCGCACCAGTCGGCAACCTCGGGAACGGCGAGCTGCGCGACGTTGCGCAAGGTCTGCCCGTAGTCGAGCGAAGAGGCCAGCACCGCGCTCGCCTGGGCGAGGAAGACGGCTCGGTGCTCGGCGCGCTTCTGCTCGGTCACGTCTTCGATCATGGTGATCGTCGCCTCGACACGCCCGTCCTCATCGACCAGCGGCGCGGCCTTCAGCAGGTTCCAGCGCTGCACTCCGCTGACCCGGTTGATGGTGCGGATCAACAGCGGCTCGGCTGGCTCGCCTCGCAGGATCCTTACCGAGGGAATGTCCTCCATCCGGATCTCGTGGCCATGCTCATCCCAGACCAGGAAATCCTGCATGATCGTATCCGGGGCGGTGTCGCGCAGCTCCTCCCAGGAATCGAACCCCAGGTGCGCGACGGCCGCCGGGTTCGCGTACAGGAAGCGATGCTCGCGATCGCGGATCGTGATCGCGTCGCCGAGTGCGCCGACGATGGTCTCAAAGCGCCGCTCGCTCCCGCGCAGCGCCCGGTGCAGCTCCTCGACCAACCGCTCGCGCTCGCGATCGGCTTCGATGCGCTCGGAGATGTCACGGATGAACGCGTGAAAGGACCAATGGCCCGCGTCCTCGAGGGCGGAGATGGTGAACTCGACGGGAAATTCGGACCCGTCGGCCCTGAGCGCCTGCATCTCGAGCCGGCGGTCCAACACCTGGCCCTCGCCGCTGGCCAGGAACCGGCGCAACCCCTCCCGGTGCGCCGCACGCAGGCGCTCGGGCACGATGAGCTCGGCCACCGCGCGCCCCAACGCGTTTTCGCGCGCGAGCCCGAAGACTGCCTCCGCGCTCGGATTCCAGCCCGTCACCAGGCCATCCTCGTCCATCGAAACGACCGCGCTGTATGCGCGGTCGAGGATGAACTCGGCCAGGGTCGAAGCCATCGCGCGCTCATTATCGGTGCTTCGCGCCTGTTCTCGCAACACTCGCAACTTTGTCCACCAGCCGCCGGGTCGGCACCACCCCCGAGGGCATTCGTGAGATCCTCGGAAATGAACCAGATCGGAGACGGACGAACGTGATGTCTGACCAAGACTCCTGGACCGCGGAGAGCGCCGACGTGATCGTCGTCGGGGCCGGCCTCGCCGGGCTCGTGGCCACCGCGGAGCTCGCCGATGCGGGACGGCACGTGCTCCTCATCGACCAGGAGCCCGAGGCGTCGATGGGCGGGCAGGCCTTCTGGTCGCTCGGCGGGCTCTTCCTCGTCGATTCGCCCGAGCAGCGGCGAGTCCGGATCCGCGACTCGCTCGAGCTCGCGTGGTCGGACTGGCTGGGCAGCGCGGGGTTCGACCGGCCCGAGGATGAGTGGCCGCGGCGCTGGGCACGGGCGTACGTGGAGTTCGCCACGCGAGAGAAACGGGCCTGGCTCTACGGAATGGGGGTTCGCATCATGCCGAGTCCCGGCTGGGCAGAGCGCGGAGGGACGACCGGCAGCGGCCACGGAAATTCGGTGCCGCGTTTTCACCTGACCTGGGGCACCGGCCCGGGCCTGATCGAGCCCTTCGTGCAGAGAGTCCGCGCCGCCCAGGCGCGAGGCGTCGTCACGTTCGCCTTCCGCCACCGGGTCGATGAGATCATCGTCTCCGGAGGCGCCGTCGAGGGGGTGAGCGGCTCGGTGCTCGCCCCCGACCAGATCGAGCGTGGGCAGGACAGCTCGCGCGAGGTCGTCGGCGAGTTCTCGGCGCGCGGGCGAGCGGTGCTCCTGAGCACGGGCGGGATCGGGCATAACTTCGACCTGATCCGCAGGAACTGGCCCAGCCGGCTCGGACCCCCACCGCAGAACCTGATCTCCGGTGTGCCCGCCCACGTCGACGGTCGGATGCTCGAGATCGCCGAGCGGGCGGGCGCCAGCCTGATCGGCCGCGACCGCATGTGGCATTACGTCGAGGGAATCCGCAACTGGAACCCGATCTGGAGTCACCACGGCATCCGGATCCTTCCGGGGCCGTCGTCACTCTGGCTCGACGCAACGGGGAAGCGCCTTCCGGTTCCGCTCTTTCCGGGGTTCGACACCCTCGCCACGCTCGCCCACATCGGCAGGACCGGCTACGACCACACGTGGTTCATCCTCACCCACAAGATCATCGAGCGCGAGTTCGCCCTCTCGGGCTCCGAGCAGAACCCCGACATCACCGGTAAGAGCGTCGCCGACACCATCCGTTCGCGCGTCCTGCCGGGCGTCCCCGGCCCGATCCAGAGGTTCATGGAGCACGGTGCCGACTTCGTCGTCGAGCGGGACCTCGCCGCCCTCGTCCGCGGAATGAACGCCCTGACCGGCGAGCCCCTGCTCGACCGGGCGGCGATCGAGTGCGAGATCATCGCCCGCGATCGCCAGATCGACAACGCGATCGGCAAGGACATGCAGGTGATCGCGATCCGCGCCGCGCGCCGGTACCTGCCGGATCGCATCAGCCGCGTCGCCGCGCCCCACCGACTGCTCGACCCTGCCGCCGGCCCGCTGATCGCCGTGCGGCTCAACATCCTCACGCGTAAGACGCTCGGTGGCGTGGAGACAGATCTCGACGCCAACGTGCTCAAACCGGGAGGCGAGCCGATTCCCGGCCTCTACGCCGCGGGCGAGCTCGCCGGCTTCGGAGGCGGCGGCATGCACGGTTACAGCGCACTCGAGGGAACATTCCTCGGCGGCTGCCTGTTCTCCGGGAGAACCGCGGGTCG
>DATCEM010000508.1:0-3624 GCA_036510175.1 Solirubrobacteraceae bacterium
GGCGGCACGGGCGGGGCCAAGCTCGCACGCGGTGTGCTCGACCTCGCGGGCGACGATCTCGTGGTGATCGCCAACACGGGCGACGACATCGAGATTTACGGCGCCTACGTATCCCCTGACCCCGATCTCGTGACCTTCTGGCTCGCGGACCGGATCGATGAGCGCGGCTGGGGGCTCGCCGAAGACACCTTCGCGGTCATGGACGGGCTGCGGGCCCTTGGGGTTGACGTGTGGTTCAACCTTGGCGACCAAGACCTGGCGATCGGCCTCGAGCGGGCGCGCCGGCTCGGCAAGGGCGAACGGCTGACCGAGGCCCACGCGGCGATCACCGCCGCCCTCGGCGTCCGCGCCCGGGTCCTGCCGATGAGCGATCGGCCCGTGCGGACGTGGGTGCGTGCCCACGGCCACGTCTGGCCCTTCCAGGAGTTCATGATCCGCGGCGACGGCAAAGGGCCGATCGAGGATGTCGATGTCCGCGGCGCACGCTCCGCGCACCCGACCGACGACGTGCTCGGCGCGATCGCGAGCGCGAGCGCGATCATCATCGGCCCCTCGAATCCGATCATCTCGATCGGCCCAATTCTCGCGTTGACCGGGCTCTGCGAGGCGCTCGCCGCCAGCCCGGCGCCGGTAGTCGCGGTCAGCCCGTTCGTCAGGGGCGAGGTCGTCAAGGGGCCGACGAAGGAATTCATGGCCTCAGCCGACCTCTCGCCCGATGCGGCAGGGATCGCCATCGCCTACGAGGGCGTGATCGACGGCCTTCTCGCCGACGACCGAACCGACCGCGTCCCCGTGCTCCAGACCGACGTGCTGATGGCCGACGGCGCCGGACGGCGGCGCGTCGCCGAGGAGGCGCTCCGCTTCGCAGCGGCGCTCGGCTAGCGTTCCCCACCGATGCCTACTCTCGCGATCCTCCCGATCAAGAACTTCACCGAGGCCAAGCAACGCCTCGAGCCCCTGCTCTCGCCGGGGCCGAGGAGGGCGCTGGCGGAGGCCATGTTCTCCGATGTCCTGACCGCGCTGCGCCGCTCGAGCTCCGTCGAGGACATCCTCGTCATCACGCGCGACCACATAGCGCAGCAGATCGCCGGCGGCCACGGCGCGCTCGTGCTCGACGACGATGAGCCGGGACAGAGCCCGGCGGCGATGCTCGGCATCGGCTACGCCATCGAGCACGAGTACGAACGGGCGCTCCTCGTACCGGGCGACTGTCCCATGCTCGACCCACGGGAAGTCGACGCGCTGATCGCCCAGCCCCACGACTCGCCCTCGGCGCTGATCGTGGCCGATCGCCATGGCACCGGGACGAACGCGCTCCTGCTCACTCCGCCCGACTCGCTCGTCCCCGCATTCGGGCCCGACAGCTACGAGCGACACGTCGCCAACGCCGAAGCGGCCGGGACGACGCACGAACTGGTGAGCGTCGCCACCCTGGAGCTCGACATCGACGGCCCCGACGACCTGGAGGTGCTGCGCACCCTGCTCGGGAGCTCGCACGGAGGCGCGGCCCATACGCGCGGCATGCTCAGCCAGATGCTCCGTAGCCGAACCTGATCCTCGGTGGCCGGCTGATGCTGACCGTCGCCGCCCTGGCGGGACTACCCGAGATCGAGCGCGACGCCGACCTGGGAGCCCTGATCGCGTCCGCGAGCCAGGGCGATCTCACGCTCGAGGCCGGAGACGTGCTGGTCATCGCACACAAGGCTCTCTCCAAGGCCGAGGGGCGCGTCCGTGCGCTCGCCGACGTCGCCCCGGGCGAGCGAGCGCGCAGCCTCGCCCTCCAGCACGGCAAGGACCCCCGCCACGTGCAGGTCATCCTCGACGAGTCGCGCGAAGTCATCCGGGCGGCTCACGGGGTGCTCATCTGCGTCACCCATCACGGCTTCGTCTGCGCCAACGCCGGCGTGGACGCCTCCAACGCACCGCAGGCGGACACGGTGATCATGCTCCCGCGGGACCCCGACGCCTCGGCGCGGGCCCTGCGCGCCCGGCTGCAGACGCTGACCGGCGTCCGCCCGGGCGTCGTCATCACCGACTCGTTCGGCCGCGCGTGGCGACTGGGCCAGTGCGACATCGCCATCGGGTGCGCCGGTATCTCGCCGCTCGAGGACTTGCGGGGGCGCTCCGACCGCGCCGGGCGCGAGCTCCACGCGACGGTCGTGGCTACCGCCGACGAGCTCGCGGCAGCGGCGGATCTCGCGCGCAGCAAGGACACTGGCCAGCCGGTCATCCTCGTGCGCGGGGCTGCCCGCCACGTCACTGACGCTGACGGTCCCGGGGCGGCGGCGCTGATCCGCCCTGCCGAGGCCGATCTCTTCAGGTGACGGGCGCCGGTTCGACCGGCGCGCCGAGCGCGTGGAATCCCCCGTCGACGTGGAGAATCTCCGCGGTGATCGCCCGGGCGTAGTCGGACATGAGGAAGCAGATCGCGCTCGCGACCGGCGCCGGGTCCTCGACATCCCAGTCGAGCGGGGCCTGAGCGCGCCAGAGGTCGGCGAGCTGCTCGAATCCGGGGATCCCGCGCGCCGCCACGGTTCCCAGCGGTCCGGCCGCGACGAGATTCACGCGGATGCCGCTCGGTCCGAGATCGCGAGCGAGATATCGGGAGACCGATTCGAGCGCGGCCTTCGCCACCCCCATCCAGTCATACACCGGCCACGCCACCGTGGCGTCGAAGTCGAGCCCGACGACGCTCGAGCCCGCGGGCATGAGCGGGGCCAGCGCCGCCGCCAGAGCCTTGAGCGAGAAGGCGCTGGTGGTGAACGCCTGCGCCGCGCTCTCCGAGGGAGTGGTCATGAAACGCCCCCCGAGCGCGTCCTCAGGCGCGTAGGCGATCGCGTGGAGGATGCCGTCGACGCGTCCCCACCGCTCGCGTAGTTCCTGCGCCAGGGCGTCGAGGTCGGCTGGGCTGTTCACGTCCAGCTCGAGCACGTCGACCGGCTGCGGCAGCCTTGACGCCGCCCGCTCGGTCATTCGCCGCACGCGCCCGAAGCTCGTCAGGAGCACCTCCGCGCCTTCGCGCTGAGCCTGCTCGGCCGCGTGGAAGGCGATCGAGTCCTTGGTGATGACGCCGGTTATGAGCAGGCGCTTGCCCTCGAGGATCATTGGCGCGTTCCCGCCAGTGTGCGCAGCGCCCAGGTGAGCCGTTCGCGCGTCTGGCGCGGCTCGACGATCTCGTCGATGTGCCCGGCCGCTGCGGCCGCCGCGGCCCGCAGGTGCTCGCCGGCGTACACGTCGGAGAGACGGGCGAGCTCCGCGTCCACGTCGTCGGCGGCCGCCAGCTCGCGCCGGTGGACGATCCCGACCGCGCCGCGGGCACTCATGATCCCGAGCTCGGCGTCCGGCCAGGCGAGGACGAGATCGGCCCCGAGGTCGCGCGAGTTCATGGCGATGTAGGCGCCGCCATAGGCCTTGCGCAGGACGACGGTGAGCTTGGGAACGCGCGCGGAAGCGAAGGCCCGCAGCAGCGAGGCGCCGTGGCGGATCACCCCGGCGCGCTCCTGCTTGGAGCCCGGCATGAACCCGGGCGTATCGACGACCGCGATCAGCGGCAGTCCGAAGGAGTCGCATAGGTTCACGAACCGCGCGGCCTTCTCCGACGCCTCCGCATCGAGCACGCCACCC
>DATCEM010000509.1:0-5646 GCA_036510175.1 Solirubrobacteraceae bacterium
CACCGTCTGATAGGCGATCGCCTCGAGCGTCGCGCGCGCAAGATGGGCCCGGGTCGAGCCGCGCGTCAAGCCGACGATGGTTCCCCGTGCGTAGGAATCGAAGTGCGGCGAGCCGAGTCCGGTCAGTGCCGGGACGAAGTACACCCCGTCGTTCGCGGACAGCGATGCCGCGAGCTCCTCGGTCTCGGCGGCGGCGCCGATGATTCCCAGGCCATCGCGGAGCCACTGGACGGCCGCGCCGCTGACGAAGATCGAGGCCTCGAGCGCGTACTCCAGGCGCGATCCGATCCCCCACGCGATGGTTCCGAGCAGTCCCGGCGTCGGGGGCGGCCGCTTGGACCCGGTGTTCTGGAGCACGAACGACCCGGTCCCGTAGGTGCTCTTGCACAGGCCGAGATCGACGCAGGCCTGTCCGAAGAGCGCTGCCTGCTGGTCACCGGCGACGCCGGCGACCGGCACCTCATGACCGTGCAGGGCCTCGGGCCTGGTCACCCCGAGCGTGCCGCAGCTCGGCCGCACCTCGGGCAGGGCACGGGCGGGAATCCCCAGCAGGTCCAGGAGCTCGGGGTCCCAGGCGCCGGCGCCGATATCGAAGAGCATCGTGCGCGAGGCGTTCGAGGGATCGGTCGCGTATTCACCGGTCAGCTTGAAGATGAGCCAGGCATCGATCGTGCCTAACGCCGCGCGTCCGTCCTCGGCGCGCTCGCGCAGGCCCGGCACGTTCCTCAGCAGCCACTCGATCTTCGTCCCGGAGAAGTACGCATCGAGCACGAGCCCGGTGCGCTCGCGGACGAGTGACTCATGGCCGCCGTCCCTGAGCTCATCGCAGCGGCCCGCGGTGCGACGGTCCTGCCAGACGATCGCGCGGTGGAGCGGCTCGCCGGTGTGCGGATCCCAGACGCACACGGTCTCACGCTGATTGGTGATCCCCACCGCTTCGAGCTCCCCGGGTCGCACTCCTGCGTCCTCGAGCGCCTCACCGGCGACCGCTTGGGTGACACGCCAGATCTCCTGCGCGTCGTGCTCCACCCAACCGGGCGAGGGGAAATGCTGCTCGAACTCACGGTACGCACGCCCGATGAGCTCGGCCTGATCATCGAAGACGAGGCAGGTCGTGCCCGTCGTGCCCTGGTCGATCGCGAGGATCACCGCGTGGGCAGGGTAACGCGGCCGGCGCCGCGCTGCGTGGCCTGGCAGGATCGCCCCGTGTCCTTACCCGAGCTCTCCGACGCGCAGGCTCGCCGTGCCATGCTGCGCTCTCAGGGCCTCCTCGGTGCCGCCGGGGCCGCCCGCCGCGGCGGCGTGACGGCGATGCTCGAGCGCCTCGGAGCCGTTCAGCTGGACACCATCTCCGTCCTCGCGCGATCACATGAGCTGGTCGCCTATTCGCGCCTGGGACCGGTGAGCCGGGACGCCGTCGAGCGCGCCTACTGGTCAGGTGGAAGGGCCTTCGAGTACTGGGCGCACGCCGCCTGCGTGCTCCCGGTCGACCATTGGCCGCTGTTCGCCTTCCGGCGGCGGCGCTTTCGCGCGCGCGGCCAGCGCTGGCACAAGGTTCCCGCGGGCGTGGGCGAGAAGGTGCTCGCGCGCCTTCGCACCGAGGGGCCCTTGACCTCGACCGAGCTGGGGGGCGCCAAGCGCGGCGGCCCGTGGTGGGACTGGTCCGAGGTCAAGGTCGCCGTCGAGTGGCTGCTCGACATCGGCGAAGTCGTGTGCACGACCCGTCGCGGCTGGCGGCGCGTCTACGACCTCCCCGAGCGCGTGCTCCCGGCTCGCGTGCTCGCTTGCACCGAGCTCGACGACGCGGACTGCGTGCGAGCGCTGGCGGAGGTCTCGGGCCGCGCCCTGGGGGTCGCGACGGTGGGCGACCTGGCGGAGTATCACCGGCTCACCCGGGCCGAGGTCGGAGCGGTGCTCGGCGACACGTCGCTCGTCGCGGTTCGCGTCGCGGGCTGGCGCGAGCCGGCGTGGGCGCACCCGGCCGCGTTGGCCGCGCTCGCGACGCGCGGCAGGCACCGCACGACGCTGCTCTCGCCCTTCGACTCGCTGATCTGGGATCGCCGGCGCACCCAGCGCATGTTCGGCTTCGTCCACCGACTCGAGGCGTACGTCCCGGCGCACAAGCGCCTCCACGGCTATTACGCGATGCCCCTGCTCGCGAACGGAAGACTGGCCGGGAGGGTGGACCCGGGCCGAGACGGTCACACGCTGGTGGCCAAGCAGCTCACGGTGGAGCCGCGCGCCCTCGACGCGATGGCCGCCGCGCTGGCCGAGGCCGCCGCCTGGGTGGGCTGCGACAACGTCGCCGTGGGCCAGGTCGATCCGCCGGAGCTGGCGGCGGCGCTGCGTGAGACGACTGCGTCCGAGCTCTAGTGGCGGGTTCGATGCTGGGCGGGGGACGCCGGGCGGTGCGACGTCGACTCCCTCCCTCGGGACCCTGCGGCGGGCTGTTCGCTCTACGGCGAGAAGCGCACGGTTCGACCGGTGCCCGGCACGCTGCTCGCGTCGATCTGCGGCACAAACCCCTTCGAGGGCTTCCACTAATCGTCCGAGACGCGCTCGTCTCACGCCAGCGTGCCGGCGTTCTCGCGCACGAGGTCGACCACGGCGGACGGGGCCTTGCTCGGCGAGCCGCTGTCGAAGGGCGGCTGGGGGTCGTACTCGATCCCCAGCTGGATCGCCTGAGCAACCTCATCGCCGGCGATCCGCGCAGCGAGCATCAGCGCCATGTCGATCCCCGCCGAGACCCCGGCCGCGGTGACGATCCTGGCGTGGGGATGCTCGACCACCCGGCGAGCCACCGGTATCGCGCCGTACTCGGCGAGAGCGCCGAGCGCCAGCCAGTGCGTCGTCGCCTCGAGCCCGTCGAGCAGCCCGGCCGCCCCGAGCAGGAGCGACCCTGTGCACACCGACGTCGTCCACAGCGAGGTCTCGTGCGCGCGGCGCAGCCAGCCGAGGATCTGATCATCCTCGGTCAGGGCACGCGTGCCGTAGCCGCCGGGCACGACCACCACGTCGGGGTCGGTGAGCTCCTCGAGCGCGAGGTCGGCGGTCAGCGCCAGCATCGCCGTCTCCGTGCGCTTGGGCCCCGGCTCGGCGGCGAGGAAGTGGACGGTGGCCCCGGGTAGCCGCGAGAGCACCTCGTAGGGACCGACGGCGTCGAGCGCGGTGAAGCGGTCGAAGATGGGGATGGCGATCTTCATGTCAGCGATCATCGCGCGCCGGCGTCCGGCGCGCAATGGTGGGGGACGGGGACGGGGACGTCGCGGGCGGCACCCTCGACGGTGGCGGGCGGCGCGGCGATGGCGGCGCGACTCCGAACCGCTGTCGATCAGTCCGCATAGCGCTATCAAACGACAGGAGTTCGCGCGCGGCGGGGGGCCAACCTCCGAACTGATGTCGATCAGTCCCGCATTGCGCTACCAAACGACATCGGTTCGCGCGCGCGGCGGGGCACCCCGACCCCCCGGCCCCCAACGCTTCTCAGCGAGTGAGGACCAGGTAACAGAACGCGAGGACGCCCCGGTACTCGGTGACGTATTCTCGAAGACGGCCGTCGAGCTGTTGTCGTACCTCTGGTGCGGACGGGGCGGTCGGGTTCGTGAGCAGCCACTGTTCTCGTCCGAGTCTCCAGCTCGACTCAAAGTCGTCCCACTCGCGCTGGTCCGCCGTAGTCAGACTGAGCACGCGCCACCCTGCGCCCAGCGCGTGTTCGATCACCTCGGCTAGGCGGACGACGTCCTGTCCGAAGATCGCAAGAGCCTCGGTGGTCGGTTCACTAACCCAGCAGGCGTCGCCGAAGAGAAGTCGGCCCCCAGGAGTAACGAGAGTGCTCAGCGCCCGCAGAGCCGGGGCGGTTCCGCCCAAGGCGTGTGAGGCTCCGATACAGATAACCCGGTCAGCGGGCTCAGCCCATTCCTGCGCTGGACGTTCGACGAGGTTTATTCGCTGCTGGAGCCCGCGTCGGGCAACCGAGGCCGCTGCGCGTTCGAGTAGCGCGCTGTCACTGTCGACTCCCGTACCCACACAGTCGGCGTGCGCGGACTCAAGAACCCGCATGAGGAGCTCCGCCCATCCGCATCCAAGGTCGACTACCGAAGCAGCCGCAGACGCATTCAGGCGCTCAATGAGAACGGCGGCATGCGCCTCGGACAACGGCGTGTTCCAGCGCATCGCCGAGTAAGTGGCTCCTGCCAGCTCTCGATGTGAGTCCATGAAGCCATTCTCATGCAATCAAGCATCAATGACACGCCGCTGCCTCACACTGATCCGCCCTTCATCCCGATCTGATCCTAACCCGCCATCCGGGCGGCGGGCCCGGAAGAAGGCTCGCTACAGCCCGCCCCACCACAGCACGTACGCGGCGAGCACCCAGACGAGCAGGATCACGAACAGGAGGAAAGGCACCGGCAGGACCGAAGTGGACGCTCGCCGACGCGGATACTCGCGGCGCGAGCGCGTACTGACGAAGATCTGAGAGGGTGGCATCGACAGGCTCTCCTGGCTACACGATGCAATCGAGCGACAGGTTCGCAGTCAACCTTCGCCGTTATTTGATCCCGCATTTTGGTGCATCAGTCGGACGTCACCGCAGCGCCCTCGCCTTTCTCGGGCAGCGGACCGCCATCCGCACCCTCCGCGGACCACCCCGCCTGACAGCGCCCAGGCAAGCACGCAAGATCGCCGCCGACGTGAGAGGGCTCCTGAGAACCGCGGTCCTGCTCGCCTTGGCGATCGTCCCCGCGGTCGCGCTGGAGCGCCCCGAAGCGCTGCCACCCGAGCCGCTCCCCCGGGGAACCGTCGACCGTCGTGACTATCCTCCGGCTCGTTATCCAGCGCACAGGAGGCTTTCCGTTGTGACCGAGGTCGAGGCTCACATCACCGGTACGGTCTGGAAGATCGAGGTCGAGGTCGGCGACAGCGTCGCGGAGGGTGACACGGTTGTCGTCCTCGAATCGATGAAGATGGAGATGCCAGTGGAGGCGGAGGATCCGGGCGTCGTCTCCGAGATCCGCTGCGAGGAAGGCCAGTCGGTGGCCGAGGGCGACACGCTGGTCGTTCTTGAGTAACGGAAGGCTGCTCGTCGACGGGCCGGCGCCCGGAGTGGCGCGGCTCACGATCTCCAATCCCGAGAAACGCGGGGCCCTCGACAGCGCGATCCTCGACGCCTTCGCGTCGACGATTCCTGAGCTCGAGGCCCGCTGCGTGCTCATCACGGGTGAGGACGCCTCATTCTCCGCCGGATACGACCTCGGCGGTCTGGCGGGCGAGAAGCTCGCCGAGCAAGCCGAGAAGCTCATCGCCCATCCCTTCACGGCGGCGATCGAGGCGATCGAGGACTATCCCTATCCGACGCTGGCGGCGCTCAACGGTCACACCATCGGCGGCGGACTCGAGCTGGCGCTCTCGTGCGATCTCCGCCTCGCCGCCGACGACATCACGCTCGGGATGCCTCCCGCCAAGCTCGGCCTCGTCTACTCCCACACAGGGATCCGCAAGTTCATCGACACCGTCGGCGCCCCGCGGACCCGAGAGCTCTTCCTCGTCGGACGCAGCATCGATGCCCCCACCGCTCGTGAGTGGGGTCTCGTCAATGCCCTCGCCGAGCCGGAGCGGCTGGCCGAGCAGGCGCTCGAGCTCGCGACG
>DATCEM010000510.1:0-7064 GCA_036510175.1 Solirubrobacteraceae bacterium
GTCGATCCGTAAGGCCGGCGAGGAGATGAACCCCGGCGTCGGCCGTGACGCGGTGCTCGCCGTCGGCCATCCGGCCGCGTGGATTGCCAATCAGCTGCCGCTGAGCTCGGCGGCGCACACGATGACGGCCTGGCTCTCGCCGAACCTGAACCTGAGCGGTCTCGGTGGGTTCAACGAGACCGTGGCCAACGGCGCGGACCTAGGTATCCCGCCGGTCACGCCCGACGCGTTCGCTCCGGCCCAGATCGGTGCACCGGCGGCGCCCAAGAAGCCGCTCCACACGCTCCTGGTCACCGGCGACTCGATGTCCGAGCCGCTGGACCAGTACATCGCGCAGGCGCTCGCGCCCGACGGGGTCCGGGTGATCCAGGACCCGCATATCGGGACGGGTATCTCGAGCACCGTGCTCGTCGACTGGGCCAAGCTCTCGGCCTATCAGGTCAACCACGATCACCCCGACGCGGTGGTCGTGTTCATCGGCGCCAATGATGGCTACGCCATGCCCGGGCCAGGCGGGAAGCTCGTCAACTGCTGCAGCGCGGAATGGGCAGCCATCTATGCCGGGCGGGTGCGGCGCATGATGAACACCTACCGCCAGGCGGGCGTGGCGCGCGTCTACTGGCTGACTCTGCCCACCCCGCGCGACAGCGGCCGGGCCAGGATCTCGCTGGTCGTGAACGCCGCGATCAACGTGGCTGCCCAGCCGTGGGCCGACGAGGTTCACGTCATCGACACCGTTCCCGTGTTCACGCCCGGGAACCGCTACCGGGACTCGATGACGATCAACGGCGCGCCGACGATCGTGCGTGAGTCAGACGGCATCCATCTCAACGACGCCGGCTCGCAGCTCGCGGCGAAGATCGTCCTGGGCGATGTCGACGACGACTTCACCCGCTGACAGGACGGCGCGAAGCGCCCTGCCGCCCGGCGAGCCGGATGGTTGACCGCCAGACCGTCCATCTTGACACCTGGTGGTGGCATGTGCAGACTGGTTCCCGACTTTGGCGTGATGCCATTGCGGAGGTTGGCGAGCCCTGGCAAGGGGGTTTGACGTGCTGAGCGGGCGTGGCTTTGACATCGTTCGGCGCGGCGGGCTCATGGCCGTGGCGATCCTCACTGTCGTTCTCGGTTTGCCGTCCTCTGCCGGGGCGCTCACCGACTTCAGCTGGAGCGGCGCGAGCGCGGCTCCGAATTGGTCTGTCGGGACGAACTGGGGCGGCACTGCGCCGAGCGGGTCGGTGGGCACGCTCAGCTTCCCGGCGCTGACCGGATGCACCACCTGCTACCAGAGCAGCAATGACGTCACCGGTTTGAGCGCGAACGCGATCTCGATCGACGACGGCGTGCCCTACGACATCACCGGAGACGGGCTCACGCTCGGCGCCGGAGGCATCACCGCTGCTCCTTCGGCCAGCGATACCGGATCGAACGCCGACATCGGGCTTCCCCTCACCCTCGGCGCCCCCCAGACGTGGTCGATCACGGGCGGCTCGAGCAGCCAGCAGCTGGCGGTCGGCACGGTCACGGGCAGCGCCGACCCGCTCACGGTCAACCTCGGCAGCTCGGGGATCCTCGCGCTGAACAGCCTCGAGGTCGGCGCGGTCACGCTCAGCGGCGATGGTGCCGTCGGCGTATTCGGGTCGCTGAACGGGACCGATGGCAATTCCGTCGACCTCACCGCCTCGGCGCGCCTCGCCGTTTCGGCGGCGGGTGCGACGAGCGGTCCGCTCACGTCGACCGGGGGCGCCGTGCAGGTGGGCCAGGGGCATCCTGACGATGGGACGCTCGCGGTCAACGGCGCCTTCACCCTCGACTCCGCGAGCAGCCTGACGATGTTCATCGATCAGACGGGGACGACCTCGGGCACCGACTTCTCGCAGCTCACGGCCGGCGGCACAGTGAGCCTCGCCGGCGCGAGCCTCGGTCTCCGCGGTCCCGGGTCCGGCTGCCCGGCGCTGCATGTCGGCGACGTCGACACGCTCATAAGCACGACGGGAGCGCTGAGCGGCACGTTCAGCGGTGTGCCGGACGGGACAACGGTCACGCTCCTCTGTTCTGGCGGCACTGGCACGGCGCCGACGGTGACGATCCACTACACGGCTGACAGCGTGACCGCGACCGTGCTCACCACGGCCGCCGGCGGAACGACGACCGCGCTGTCGGCCAGCCCCTCCACCGCCGTGACCAATCAGCCGGTGACGCTGACCGCGACCGTCGGGCCGAACTCGCCGACGACGCCCACCGGCACCGTCGAGTTCGACAATAACGGCGCTCCGATCTCGGGGTGCACGAGCCAGGCGGTGACGTTGACCGGCACGACCTACACCGCGACCTGCCAGACATCGTTCGCGGCGGCCCCTCAGCCGTCGGTGACCGCGACCTTTACGCCGGCGTCGGGCTCGGGCTTGTCCGGCTCGACGAGCTCGGTCGCCCAGCTCGTGGTCAATCAGGACTCGACGACGACGGCGCTGGACATCTCGAGCGCCACCCCGACGGTTGGCGAGCAGGTGACCTACGTGGCGATCGTCACTCCCGCCCACAGCGGCCCTGCGCAGCCCTCGGGCACGGTGCAGTTCCTCGACGACGGGACGGCGATCGCCGCGTGCGCAGGCCAGGGGACGGTGGTCAGCGGGCTGGCGAGCTGCGTGCTCAGCTACTCCGCCACCGGGTCACACAGCATCAGCGCCTCCTATCCCGGGGACGGGAGCTTCACCGGTTCGCCGTCCGCGGCCCAATCGGTGACCGTCGAGCCGCCGCCGCCGATGAACGTCTCGCCGCCGACGATCTCGGGCACCACGACCCAGGGGCAGACGCTGACCGAGGCGCACGGGTCCTGGACCAACAGCCCGACGAGCTACACCTATCAGTGGCAGCAGTGCGATAGCGCGGGCAACGGCTGCACCTCGATCGCCGGCGCGACCGGCGCGACCTACACGCTTACCGCCGCCGACGTGGGACACACCGTCCGCGTGCAGGAGGCGGCGGCGAACGCGGGCGGGATGAGCAGCGCGGCGAGCTCCGCGACGACCGCCGTCGTCCAGTCGCCCTCGGCGCCGCCTACCGCGCCCGTGAGCACCTCCCCGCCGGTCATCACGGGACCGACCACGGTGGGGCGAACGCTCTCCACGACGAACGGAAAGTGGTCCGGCGCCCCCAGTGGCTATTCCTACCAGTGGCAGCGCTGTAGCTCGACCGCGTGCACGAATATCGCGAACGCCACGGATAGCAGCTACGACCTGACCGATTCGGATCTGGGACTGAAGGTTCGGGTGGTGGTCCTGGCGGTCAACAGCGTCGGGTACGGGATCAGCGCCTCGAGCAAGGTCGGCCCGGTGCTCGGCCTGGCGGAGATCAAGGCGGTGCTGGCCAAGAAGATCACGCCGAAGGGAAAGCCGGCGAAGATCGGCGCGATTCTCAAGTCCGGCGGGTACAAGCTCGCGTTCGCGGCGCCCGAGGCCGGCCGCGTGGTCGTCGACTGGTACCTGGTCCCGAAGGGCGCCCACCTCGCCAAGGCACGGCCCGTGCTCGTCGCGACCGGTCGGGCCACGTTCAAGGCCGCGGGGACGACGACGATCAAGATCAAGCTGACCGCGGAGGGTAAGCGGCTGCTGAGGCGCGCCGGCAAGCTGAAGCTGACCGCGCAGGAGACGTTCAGCGCCGCCGGTCAAGCGCCGATCGTCGTGCGCAAGACGTTCACGCTCAAACGGTGACGATGCGCGGCCCCCGGCTGCCGTGCCTAAGTTGCGGGCCTCCGACATAACTTCGAGAAACCCGTTTGACCATGAGCGTTTTCTTCATGTATCGTCATGAAGATCTCGCGAGCCCGGGAATACATGCCTACCCTGTACTGCGCACGCTGCGGGCTTCGGACGAAGCTCACGCCGGCCTTCCTGCTGCTCGAGAACTGCCCGCGGTGCATGGCTCGCAGCGGGACGGTGGCCCCGCTCGTGGTCAGCGGGCCGTCCCGGCGCGCCGGCCGACAGGGCCTGGAGGCCAGCGCCCCTGCGACTTCGCCGCGCCCTCGAGCCTGAACGATCCGCCTGCCGCGCCGAGAGCGAAGAGCCGCCGCTCAGCACGACCGCGTCCGCAGCCAGCCCGCGGTGCTCAGCCGCTCATCGACGGTGAGGAGCGTCAGGTCGTGCACGAGTGCCGTGGCCGCGAGGAACCGGTCAGCGGGATCGCCGACGCCGAGGTCGAGCTCGTGGCTGAGCATCGTCGCTTCGCGCGTGAGCTCCGCCTGGCGGAGGGGAAGGCGCGTCAGAGCCTCCTGCACCCAGGACCGCAGGCCGCCGACCAGGCGCACGTGACCGCGCTCCTCGAGCACACCGAGCTCCCAGATCGAGATCGGCGACAGCCACCGCTCGCCGGGCGCGGCGTCGAGCGCCTCGCGCAGGCCGCTGGGCAGGCGGTCCGAGGCGAGGACGTACCAGAACCAAATGTGGGTGTCGAGCAGGTAGGGAGCGCCGGCCCCACGGGGCTCACCGCGCGGGCTCAACGGGCCGCGCCCCCGTCGGCCTGGCCGACGAGATCGCCGAGCTCCTCGGCCGTACCTCGCATAACGCCGTAGCCCGTGTCCTCGGGCTCGGGCTCGGGCGGGGGGAGCACCTGGGCGATGGGAACGCCGCGCTTGGTGACGAGCAGGGGCCTGCCCGTGGTGCGCACACGCTCCAGCGCCGCCAAGCAGGTCGCCTTGAATACCGATACGGACACCGTATCCATCTCCATTTCCAGGTAAATTACCATGGTCAAGGACTATGGTCAGATTAACCTTCATGGATCGGATCCGCCGCGGCCCATACCCTTTCCCCTCGGAACCCGCTCGGTTGCGCCCCGCCCGGTGCCTTTCCCGTCGACGCCGATGACTCCTCCCCCCCGTACACGCGCTCGTCGAGCGCTCATCGCCCTGCTCGTGTCGGCGATCGCGATTCCCTCCGCGGCGGTCGCGGCGAGCGGCGGCGCGGGCGTCGGGCCGATCGCCTCCGGCGCTCCCTCCGGGGGACTCGACCCAACCTCGGTTCCCGTACCCTCCTCGCCCTCGAAGTCGAGCAAGGGCAAGTGGCTGAGAGGGGTCGCGGTCACCGAATACTGGCCGGTCCCCGAGTCATGGTTCGTGGGGCAGCTCGTCAGCGTCCCCGGTCTGCCCGGCAAGCATCGCGTCGACTGGCTCTACTCGGCATTCGGTGTCTCGATGCAGGGCGAGGGGATCGGCCTCGACGGCCGGATCTACCACATCGCCTCGCTGGGACACGCGGGCTGGGTGACGAGCGACGGCAGGTCCACCACGCCCGGGTCCGACGGATGGAGCGGCGGTGCACCGTACTGGCGCGCCGGTGGCTTCTGGCGCAATAGCGCCCGTGAGGTCACCTATCCGCTTGAGATCGGGGGATGGTCCAACGGGCCGGGCGTCAAGTACGTACCCCTACGCGGGGTCACGTTTGCCGCCGGACCTTCGCTGCCGCTGAAGTACTACCAGTCGATCGCCGTCGACCCGTCGGTGATCGCGCTCGGCAGTCGCGTCTACATTCCCGCCTATCGCGCAGACGGGCACGGCGGCTGGTTCGTCGCTCAGGACACGGGCGGGGCGATCATCGGGCGCCACGTCGACGTCTACCGGACGCCCCCTGCGGCTGCGACCGACCCGGGTCAGGACCTCACCGATCAGCGGATCTACGTGATCGCACCGCGACACTGAGCACGGACTACACTCAACCCCGCGATGGCCAAGCAGCAGCGAACGGTGCGGATGGAGCAGCGCAGCCAGCTGGCCGCGATGCAGCAGCTCGAGACCCGCTCCGACGAGGAGCTCGAGTCCGAGACGAGATTCAAGGCCGCCGCGCAGGCCATCCTCGGCGCCCGGGCCGCCGAGCGCTACGACGCCAAGACGGCGCGCGCGCACTTCCAGCGCGCCCTCGCCGCGGCACGCCCTCAAGAGCGGCTCCAGCTCCGGCGCATGGCCGACGCCTCGCTCGCTCTCGCTGAGCGCCGCGCCGACGACCTCAAGCAGGCCGCCGAGCGACTCGGGGTCGAGCCACCCAGCGGGCGCCAGCTCTTCGGGCTCAAGTTCATGGGCCTGATCGCGCCGCCGGCGAGCGCCGGCGTACTCATGCGGGTCCGCGGTGTCGTGCTTGTCATCCTCCTCATCGTCGGCCTGCTTGCCGTGGGATTCGGGATCATCGAGCTGGTGGCGCTCCCCTTCGGCGGGACCTCGGTCGACCTCGCGGTCTTCTACGGCTTCGTCCTCGTCGCCGTGGCGATCGGCGGGCTCGCCTACTACGGCCGGCGTCGGCAGCGCAAGGTGCAGGCCGAGCGCGCCGAGCAGAACGCCCCCCGCGCCCGCTGAGGCGCTCCTCGACTTACCGTGTGCGGCCGGTACTCCCTCGCCACTCCCACGCCCGCCGACGTTCGAGCTCGCTTTCCCGTGGGAGAGTCGATCGAGATTCGTCGGCGCTACAACGCTGCTCCCGCCGATGACGTCCTCGCCGTCACCGTCGACCGCGAGGGCTCACCGCGCGGCGAGCTGCTGCGCTGGGGGCTCGTGCCTTCATGGGCCGAGAGCCAGGACATCGGCCTGAAGATGATCAATGCGCGCGCCGAGACGTCCGCCGAGCGCCCGGCGTTCCGCCGCGCCTATGAGCGCTACCGCTGTCTCATCCTCGCCGACGGCTTCTACGAATGGCAGCCCACGCCGGGTGCACTCGCGCGCGGCGCGCGCAAGCAGCCCTTCCACATCTCGTGCACGGACCAGCCGCTGTTCGCGTTCGCGGGCCTGTGGTCGGTCTGGCACGCGCCCGACGGCGGCACCGTGCGCTCGTGCTCGATCCTCACCACGGCGGCCAACGACGCCGTGGCGCCGCTCCATGACCGCATGCCGGTGATCCTCCACCCCGGCGCCGAGGCCACGTGGCTCGATCCCGGGACTCCGACGGCGGAGCTCGCTGAGCTCCTCGCGCCGCTCGCCCCCGAGCGTACGGCGCTGCGTGCCGTATCGACGGCGGTCAACGATGCTCGCTACGACGGCCCCGAATGCCTCGCGCCGCCGGTGCCCACGGCACAGGCGACACTTT
>DATCEM010000511.1:0-3319 GCA_036510175.1 Solirubrobacteraceae bacterium
CCCGTATTGCCGGTGTTGCCGGTGGCTGGGGTTGTGGTCTGGCCGGGGACGCCGGCGCCGCCTGAGCCTCCGGCTCCCGTGCCGCCAGTGCTGCCTGCGGAGCCGGTGTTCCCGGAGGCTCCGGAGCCGGTGTTCCCGGACGCTCCTGTGTTCCCGGTGGTGCTGTTCGTCGAGGTCGTCGAGGTCGAGGTCGACGAGGTAGTGCTGGGCGGGGCGCTGTTGGTGGGAACGGTGAGGGTGGGGGATCCCGCGGTGTCCGCCGTGGAAGTGCCCCCGCCGCCGCAGGCGGAGATGCCGACGGCGAGCGCTGCGCCTGCGCAGAGGGCAGCCAGCGAACTGGTGATGTGGCCGCGACGGGTCCTCACGTCGCGGCCCTCAGGCCCCGAGCGGGTCCATCCGACGCCCGCAGTGCGGGCAATCGTTCAGATCCTTCTGGGCGAGCTGATCGCACCAATTGCAGAAGCGGAGATTCTCGACGGCCCAGGGCAGCTCGGAAGGCGTGGGGGCCAAGGGCAACAGTATGGCCACGGGCTCGAGCGGTTCCTGGGTCTCCCGGTCGACATAGGTGCGACCGGGCTCGCCCTCGATCACCACCTCACGCCCCGTGGAGGGTACCCGCAAGCGGTACTTCTGGTTGATCCTCACCGCGCTGATCCTACCAGCGGAAGGCAACGGCATCGCCACACCGGCGCGCCGAGCAGACCGCTGGAGGCGCCGCCTCGACATCAACGCCTACGGCTGGGATAGAGTCCCGCCGTCGCGATATGGTCAACCGCGTAGCAAGAACCCTGAGGAGCCCCGTAGCGCTCGTATCCGCGGCGCTGCTGGTGCTCGGGCTCGCCGGCTGCTCGGGGCTCAAGCACCAGACAGGGAACGTGGTCCAGGGCAAGGAGCTCTTCGCCTCCAAGTGCGGCGCCTGCCACACGCTCTCCCACGCGGGCACCACGGGCACCATAGGCCCGAACCTGGACGTCGCGTACGCCGAGGACCGTCATGACAAGTTCAGTAACGGCGAGATTCAGGGGCTGGTCGACTTCCAGATCGAGTACCCGAACACCCTGGGCAAGATGCCGCCGATGCTCTACCACGGCTCCAAGGCGGAGGACGTCGCCGCCTACGTTGCCAAGGTGGCGTCCGAGCCCGGCCAGGACACCGGCGCCCTGGCCGCCGCCGGTGCGGTGAGCGGGACCACCCCGGCCGCGGGCAAGCAGGTCTTCACCGGGGTCGGCACATGCGCGTCCTGCCACACGCTCGCCGCCGCCGGCTCGTCGGCGACCGTGGGACCGGATCTCGATACGCGGCTGAAGGCCGACTGCGCCCTCCCCGCCTCGAAGAAGATCCGCGGCGCGACGCTGGACGCGTGCATCTCCAAGGCGATCACCGACCCCTACGCCTACCTTCCCTCGGGCTACTCGGCCGGCGTGATGCCCTCGAACTTCGGCACGCGGCTGAAGGCCAACGAGATCACCGCGCTCGTGAACTTCCTCGCCTCCGCCGCGAAATAGGCCTCGCGGCTCAGGAGGCCGTGCGTCAGTCAGGGTCCAGAGACCGTGGTCTTGGGCTCCTCGGGCGCTCTGAGCCGCTCCCACAGCTCCTCGCTGCGCCCGGCGGAGACGGCCCGCGCGGCGCGCTGCTCGCTCAGAGCGATGCCGTGGGTTCCCGCGTAGTCGAGCAGACGCTGGCGTTCCTCGGTCTCGCCCGCCACCTTCATGAACAGCCAGGCGAACAGGAGGATGGTGAGGACGCTCTCCTCGAACATCATCACCGCTCCGGCGTAGACCTGATCGCCCAGGGGGCTGATGTGCCAGTAGGCGTCGCCGGGGCGGTAGAAGGGGTAGAAGACGCTGCCCGAGAAGATGAGCACGTTGGCGAGGACCGTGCCCACCAGGCGCACGGCGATGATGTACACGAGCCGAGCGGAGTTGGTGAACCAGGTCGGCTTGGGCAGCGGCCCGAGGAGCGCCATCCACACGCAGCTCCCGAAGATAAAGAAGGTCGCGTGCTCGAGCGCGTGGATCCCTTGGTTGCGCAGCGCCAGCTGATAGGCGGCGGGGATGTGCCAGGCATAGAAGTTCACCGCCCAGCAGACGAGCGCCACCACCGGGTGCGTGAACACGCGCAGGCGGGCGATCGACCGAACGCGGAGCAGCGGGACGAGCAACGGGCCGGTGAGGCCGAGGACGATGAGGAGCGAGGAGATGTCGCCGATCAGCAGGTGCTCGACCATGTGGGCGATGAGGAGCTGCTGGCTCAGCGGGCCGATGGGGGGGACGAGGGCGAGGACGAAGACGACGAGGCCGGCGGCGAAGCACGCCCGGCGCCAGCCCGGGACGGGGCGCCCCTCGTCGGCCAGGGTCCGGCAGCGGTGGTCGTAGAGCGCCCAGTAGGAGAGCGCGAGGATGACCGGACCGACGGTCTCGGTTGCGTTTACTCCGGCGAAGGGGCCGTAGCTCGCGGGCACGCGGCTAATGGTGACGCCTCGCGGCGAAGATCGCGATGGTCGGTGCCGACGCCGGCGCCGGTGCCGACGCCGGCGCTTAGCTCAGCGCGCGCACGATGAGAACGATCGCGGTGATCACGGCCGCGGCGATGACGACGTAGACGAGGGCGCGGAAGGCGTCGGCTTCTGAGCGGATCGGGTTGAACACGGCGCCGGGACTCAGAGGACGTAGACCGTCATGTAGACGACGATCCACATGATGTCGACGAAGTGCCAGTAGATGCCGGGGATCTCCAGGCCGCGGTGGTTCTCGGGCGAGTAGTGCCCGCGGAACGCGCGGATGCACACGATGAGCAGGATGCACAGGCCGATGAAGACGTGGGCGCCGTGCAGGCCGGTGAGCGAGTAGAAGACGGTCGCCTGGCCCGTGTCGCGCGGTGAGAAGCCGATGTGCACGTACTCGTTGAGCTGCACGAAGAGGAAGGTGAGCCCGAGCAGGAAGGTCGCCACCATGCCGGCCTTCATCCCGGCTCGGTTCCCGCTCTTGATCGAGGTGAGCGCCCAGTGGATGGTCAGCGAGGAGGAGACGAGGATGCACGTGTTGATTCCCGCGACCGCCTCGGGCAGCGACGTCCCATGAGCGGCCCAGGGATCGTGGTTGACGATGCGGATGAAGAAGTACGCGGTGAAGAACGCCCCGAAGATCATCACCTCGGAGATAATGAAGAGGAGGATCCCCAGCGTCGGCGCCTCGATCCGCGAGGAACGGTTGGCCTCCGGTGGGCCATGGTGGTGCTCGGCGTGGGGAAGGGCGGCGGCTTCCATCAGGCTCCTTCCTAGACTTTGGCCGGGGCGGCGTCGCGGTGGACGACGTGCTCG
>DATCEM010000512.1:0-2923 GCA_036510175.1 Solirubrobacteraceae bacterium
GCGAGGTCCAGAACAGGGCGGGGACGGCCAGGTAGGCCAGGGGACCGCCATGGCGAAGCACGACGACGCTGGCGAGAACGAGGACGGCGCCGGCGGCCAGGGCCTCGAGACGGTGCTGGCGCGGCCACCGCAGCGGCCAGGCGGCGGCGAGCACGAGCAACACCGGCGTGCACACGAGGATTCCCCCCATACCGCCCAGCCACCACTCTCGCCAGGCCAACCCGATGGCCGAGTGCGCCACGGCGCCGCCGGCGAGCATGCTCGCGACGCCGGCCGTCGCCCCCACCGCGGTCGAAGCGAAGCCCGCCAGGGCGACCAGGGCGACGACGTCGCGGAGCCGGTGCAGCGAGCCGCGGAAGCCGATTCCCCGCAGCAGCGCGGCGCCGACCAGCGCCTCGAGCGTGTTTCCGGCCGTGATCCCGAGGACGCTGCCGAGGGGCAGAGCAGTGCTTACGCTGGCTAGGAAGGCGCCGAGCGCCACCGCCGGAAGGAGCTCATAACCGCCGAGGAGGACGGCGGCAAGTGCCACACCCGCCGCGGGCCAGATGGCGCTTTCCCCCGCGTGGGCGAAGGTCAGTCCCAGGCCGAGCTTGGCCGCCCCGTAGTAGGCGACGGTGACCGCGAGCAAACGAGCAGCGTGAATCGCTCGAGGCGCGCCACCCGGCGGACCGAGTCGCCGTGGTGCCGTCCGCGATGAAACCCGTGCCGCCGCGGCAAGCGCGGATGCCAGGTGCCGAGACATTCCTGGCGCTGTATCGACCGACGGCGGCCACGCCTTGAGCGCCGCCGGCGCCACGCGCTAGGGCTCGGCCAGCGTCACCTCATGCTCGCCCGCGTCTGCGTCAGTGAATCCCAGCAGCGATGCCCCTTCGCTCCTCAGGGCGGCGGCGTCGCGCTTGGTCACCGAGCCGAAGGGCGTGATCGTGAGCGTCGCACGCTTGCGGGTGCGTTTCACGTCCCACGTCCCTCGCACGAACCCGTCGATGAGGAAGGTCGCGCGCACGCGGAGGTTCTTGGTGATCACGGCGGGACGATGCTCGTCGTCGATCACCCGCGCACGATCCGCGTGGGCGAGCAGGAGGCTGTCGAACTCGGGAAGGAAGCGCGGCGGCGCGGGCACGGATTCCTCGGGCCGGGGCGCATCGGGGAGATCGAAGAGCTCGCGCCCGCGCTCATCGGTGAACGCCGCCAGGCGAGGACGGAGGTCCTCGAGCACGGTCTTGATCCCCTGCAGGCCCGACCACGTCTGCACGTCCGCCGCGCTCGCCGGCCCGAAAGCCGCCAGGTAGCGCAGCACGAGCCCGTCCGGCGACTCATCGGTCTTTAGCGGGCGTCCGAGCCAGTCCTCGGCGAGGGTGAAGTCAGCGACGCGCGGGAAGGCCCAGCGGTCGTCCGTGGGCACCATGACCAGCGGCAGGAGCATCCGGACGGTAAATCCGAGCGCGCGATGGTTGACCTCGGGAAACGCCTCCTGGAGCAGCGTGCGGAGCTCGTCGAAGGTGCGCGGTCGCTCCTCGAGCAGAGCCCGCGCCGCCGGGAGAACGGCCGCGGGATCGAGCCCTTGCGCCCGCTCACGCAGCGCCGCGACCATCCCGCGCGAGAGGACGGTCTGCAGCGGGGCGCGAAAGGCCGCGTAATCCGCCGCTGTCGCGAGGTGAAGGGTGCCCCGCATCAGCGTCGCCCGGACCACGGAGCGGTCGTGCAGCGCATCAGCGAGGTCGCTCTCGCGAAACTCCTCCAGCCGGCTCCACAGCCCGAGGAAGGGTGGCTTCGGCTCCTGGGCCTGGAGCCCGCCGAGCCGCTTCACGGCATCGGGGACCGGGATCTGCGCCCGTTCGAGCAGGAGCTGGCGCGCGAGCGTGGCGCGATTCAGCTGCCTGGTCGTGAGCGTGGCCGGCTCCATCGATTCTTCACGTGCATTATCGAACTGCGGCTATTCTCGCGACACCATCAGAGACGGAGGGACCGATGCCGACCGCGCCACAGATTCTGCCCACCCAGATCGCCGAGGGGACCGCTCCGGGCCTTCGCTACCGCCTCGAGGGCGAGCTCGTCCCGGTCCTCCACATGGCGCTCGACGGCCGCGTCCCCGTGTACTTCGAGCATCACGTGCTCCTGTGGAAGTACCCGAACATGCAGCTCGGTGTGCATCCCCTGAAGAAGGGACTGAAGCGCCGGGTCATGGGGGGAATGCCGCTTCTCCTGCTCGAGGCCCAGTCCGCGGGAGAGCTCGCCTTCAGCCGCGACGCTCCCGGCCACATCGCCGCGCTCCATCTCCAGGCGGGCGACGGCATCGTCGTCCGCGAGCATCAGTTCCTCGCCGCCACCGGCGGGGTCCAGTATGACTACAGCCGGATCAAGGGCTTCGCCAACATGATGTACGGCGGCGGCTTCTTTGTTGACCAGTTCTTCGCCGCCGACCAGGAGGGCGTCGTGTGGGTGCACGGCTACGGCAACGTGTTCGAGAAGCTGCTCGAGCCCGGCGAGACGATCGACATCGAGCCGGGCGGGTGGCTGTTCCGGGACCATTCGGTGCAGATGTCCCAAGAGGTCTACGGCTTCAAGACGGGCATGCTCAGCGGCTCGGGAAACCTCGTGTTCAATCGCTTCACCGGGCCGGGCCGCGTGGGACTCCAGAGCGCCTACTACCACCCGCCCGGCGCCGAGACCGGCGCGGGGGGCGGCGCCAGCGTGCAGCAGGCCGGCGGCGCCGGCCTGCTCGGCGGCATCGTCGGCGGGCTCCTGGATAACTAGCGGCCACGAGGAGCGCTCGATGACCTTCCCCCCGGTACACCTCCTGAGTCACCCGGTCCCGCCGGGCATCGTCGGCGCGCTCGGCCTCGGCGGCTACCAGCTCCTCGCCGAGGTCGGTGGTGTCGGCGCCGGACGCCTCGGCCGCCAGGCCTTCCTCGTCATCGCCCCC
>DATCEM010000513.1:0-13274 GCA_036510175.1 Solirubrobacteraceae bacterium
GACGGACGTGACGGACGCAGTGGAGCTCGACCTCGTGGCCCTCTTCTTGCATCCGCTCGATCAGGTCCGCGTGAGCCCTCGCCTGCTCGGCCATGACGAAGAAGGTGGACCGAGCGCCTGCGCGCCCCAGCGAGTCGAGGATGCGCGGCGTCCAGACCGGGTCAGGACCGTCGTCGAAGGTCAGGCTGCACGTATTCCGCGGGTCCACAGCAGAGTGCTACCCCGCGAGGGCCCAGGGCCAATCGCTCAGTCCGTCCTCCGCGTCACCAGCTCGGAGTCCTCGAAGCCCCCGCGCCTGAACTGTTGCGCGACGCCCCAGTCGACAAGCCTCCGCGGCGCCAGGCGCAGAAGGGCGTAGGAGATCTCGCCCAGGCGGGTGGTGGCAAGGTCGCGCTTGGGCGCGTCGAGCGCGGCGCGGGTGAGGGTGCGCGCCGCGTCGTCGAGGCTCTCGGCGGGGACGGCGCCTTCGAGCGAGAGGCCCTTGGCCGCCGCCGCCTCGTGGATCGGCGTGCGGATGTAGCCGGGATAGACCGTGGTCACGGTGATCGCGTCGCCATGCTCGATGCGCAGGGCGTCGGAGTAGGCGACGAGGCCGCGCTTGCTCATGCAGTACGCGGTGGCGAGGGGCACGGTGAGATGGGCGAGCCCCGAGGCCACGTTGACCACACGGCCGCGCGAGGCGCGGAGCGCGGGAAGCGCGGCCGCGGTCACGCGCCAGGGGCCGAGCAGGTTCACGTCGAGCACGCGAACGGCATCGTCGGCCGGTGGCTCGCCGGCGCTCTGGGGGTCGCCGATGCCGGCGCAGTTGATCAGCACGTCGAGGCCCCCGAGGCGCTCGATCGCCTCCGCCACCGCCCGGTCGACGGAACGCTGGTCGCGCACGTCGCACGCGAGGATGTCTTCGCCGTTGGCGTTGATGTCGAGGCCCACCACCTGGGCGCCGCGCGCCCGCAGCGAGGTGACGGTCGCGGCGCCGATGCCGCTCGCCGCGCCGGTGATCGCGACCCGGGCGCTCACGCCGCCACCCGGGCAGCCGGAGCGGCGGCGGGCGTGAGGCGGTATTCGCCGGGGTCGAAGCGGGTCACGGCGCGGCGGAAGCGGAAGGCGAAGTCGGGCCACAGGGTGCTGTTCACGCCCTTGCTGTCCAGGTACCAGCTGGCGCAGCCACCGGCGGTCCACACGGTGCCCTTCATGCGGCGCTGGACCTCGGCGTTCCAGGCGCTCTGCGCCTCGCGACGGGGCTCGACGGCGCCGACGGCCTCGGCCTCCATGTACCCCAGCGCTCGCGTGACGTACGCGACCTGGGCCTCCGCCATGGCGACGACGGAGGTGTGCCCGAGCCCCGTGTTCGGCCCGAGGAGGAGGAACAGGTTGGGGAAGCCGGTGACCGTGGTCCCGCGGTGCGCCTGCAGGCTCCCGTCCCAGTGCTCGGCCAGCGACCGCCCATCGCTGCCGTGCACGCGCTCGGCCATCGGCATGTCGGTGACGTGAAAGCCGGTCCCGAAGATGATCGTGTCGACGGGGCGCTCGGTGCCATCGTCAGCGATGATGGCACTACGCTCGATCCCCCTGATGCCGTCGCCCACGACCTCGACATTGGCGTGGCCGAGCGAGGGCAGGTAATCGTTGGAGACGAGGATGCGCTTGCACCCGGGGGCGTAGTCGGGAGTGAGCTTCGCCCGCAGAGCCGGGTCGGGCACCTGGCGGCGGAGATGGCGCCGGGCGATCCTTTCGATGATCGGCGAGAGCCCGACGCGGAGCAGCGGGATCGCGTAGAGCTCCCGGGCCCAGAAGATGGCCGCGCGCATCGCCCGCTGGGCGGCCGGCACGCGGCGGTAGAGCGCGCGCTCGAAGCGCGTCAGCGGCCGGTCGGGGCGCGGCATGATCCAGGGCGGCGTGCGCTGGAAGAGGTGGAGCCTGCTCACCCGCGGCTGGATCTGGGGAACGAACTGGATCGCGCTCGCGCCCGTGCCGATGACCGCGACGCGCTCGCCTTCGAGTTCGTGCTCGTGATCCCACGTCGCGGAGTGGAACACCGTCCCCTGGAAGTCGGCGAGCCCCGGAATGTCCGGGATCGCCGGCTCGCTCAGCGGTCCGCCGGCGGCGACGAGCACGCGCGCGCTCAAGGGCCCGCTCGAGGTCTCCAGGCGCCAGCGCCCTGCCTCCTCGTCCCAACCGGCCCGCTCGAGCTCGCAGCCGAAGCGCACGTGGGGGAGGACATGGTGCTCCTGGGCGACGCGGCGCAGGTAGGCGCTGATCTCGGGCTGAGGCGAGAAGGTCGAGCCCCAGTTGGGATTGGGGGCGAAGGACAGCGAGTAGAGATGGCTGGGGACGTCGCAGGCGCAGCCGGGGTAGGAGTTCTCGCGCCAGGTGCCGCCGACCTCGTGTCCGCGTTCGAGGACGAGATAGTCGTCGCGGCCCTCGCGCTCGAGCGCGGCGGCCATGGCCAGCCCGGAGAAGCCGGCTCCCACGATCACCACGTCGACCTCGGGGGGAAGCGGCGAGGCGGGGCTCGGCGTGTCGATCTGGTGGGGGTGGGCGCTCGCTGACAATCCTGCTCTCCTTGGCTCATGGCTCTCCAACCTAAGTTACGGTGACGTAACTTACAGAAGTGTAAGCTCTCGTGTCAAGAACGATGTCCGTGACCCGGCGCTCCCATCCGCGCATGACCGGCGCCGAGCGCCGCGAGCAGCTCCTCGACGTCACCAAGGCGATCGTCGGCGAGGCGGGCTTCCACGCCGTCTCGATCGAAGCGGTCGCCCGGCGGGCGGGAATCACCCGGCCGGTGATCTACGGCCACTTCCGCGATCTCGGCGGTCTCCTCGAAGCGATGCTCACGCGCGAGACCGCCCGCGCCCGCGCGCAGCTCGCGCGGATCCTCCCGCCCGAGACCTGGCAGGGGAGCGCACGCGAGATGCTCCTGGGCACGCTCCGCGGCTACCTCGAGGCGGTGAGTGGGGACCCGGTGACCTGGCGGCTCGTGCTCATGCCCCAGGAGGGCGCCCCCGAGATGCTGCGCGAGCAGATCGGGCGCGGGAGAGAGGCCGTCCTGGCGATCCTCGCCGATCTCGTGCGCCCCGGTCTCGCGCCGGGCCGCGCCGTCCCCGACCCCGTCCTGACCGCGCGCACCCTCTCGACCCTGGCCGACGAAGCGGCGCGCCTCATTCTCACCGATCCCGACCAGTTCCCCATCGAGCGCGTGATGGACCACGCCGGGTGGCTGATCGACCAGCTGGCGACGTAGCGGGACGCCGCCGCCGCCTCACACCGCGGCGGGGACGATCTTGGGGTTGACGGCGAGGGTGACGGTGGCGGTCAGACCCTTGCTCAGCCGGTTGCCGACACGGGTGACCTTGAGCTGTGAATCCGGGCCGTCCTGCTGGGTCCAGACGCGGTCCTCGGCGTGCGTGGTCACCGCGACGGTGTCCTGCGCGTAGGGGGCGAGCTGGTAGACCTCGCTGTTGACGGCGTCGGGGGGGAACATCTGTCCGATGTGGGAGACGTGGCCGCCGACGAGCGACCCTTTGTAGTCGCCGCTCGAGATGTGCACCTTGGCGTGGATGTGGGCGGTGCGCCCGGCGTAATGGCCGGGATAGATGGTCTTGAACTTCGCCAGTCCGTGCTTGTCGGTGATCTGCACGCCGCGCAGGTAGGTCTCCCCGACGGTGTTCTCTGAGGACTCGTCGGAGTAGACCCCGAGCGCGTCGCACTGCCAGATGTCAACCGCGGCACCCTTGATCACTTTGCAGGTCAGCGAGTTGATCACCGTGATGTTCAGTTCGAGCGGTAACCCACTCGCCCCCCCGACGATGTCCTCGCGGATCCGGTCATAGGCGACGTAGTACGGGCCGATCTCCTGCTCGGGCCGCCGGGGGACGGCCGGACCGCAACCAAAAGGCGCGACCGGCCTGACTCACCGGCACCGAAGCCACTGCGGCGCCCGGAGCGGTCACGCTGCACACGAAGGTAGAACGTGTAGCTAAGAGGAACGTAGATGTCCCGTGCTCCCGCCGATGCCGGCGGTGAGGGCGGCGACCACGAGGACGAGGGCGATGGAGATCGCGAGCGCGGCGTGCAGGCCGCCCACGAGTGCTCCGGCCCGGGCGATGAGCGAGCCGAACAGGGCGACGCCGATAACGCTGCCCGTCTGTCGCGCGCTGTTCAGGGTTCCCGACGCAGCCCCCGACCGCGAGCGCTCCACGCTGCCCAGCAGCGCGGAGGTCATCGCCGGGACGATCAGCCCGAGGCCGAAGCCGATGGCGAGAAGCTGGATGACGAGCGCGGGGTAGGTAGTCGGTGTCTCCACGCCGAGCAACGCGGCGCAGCCTGCCGCCATCAGGGCCGCGCCCAAGGCGATCACCCGCCGGGGACCGAGCCGGCCCGTGACTCGCCCGCAGAGCAGGTTGGCGGTGAGGATCGCGGCGGTCATCGGCGCGAACGCGAGGCCGGTCTGCAGGGCTGAGAAGTGCTGCGCGCGCTGGAAGAACAGGCTGAGGACGAAGATCAGTCCGTAGAAGGCGACGTTGATCAGGAGCCCGATGGCGGAGGCGGAGCTGAACGTGGCTGAGCGAAACAATCCGAGCGGGAGCATCGGACGGGCGCGCTTGGCCTCGAGCGCCAGGAACGTCGAGCCCGACGCCGCCGCGAGGGCGAAGCCGCCCAAGACGAACGGGTCCCCGAAGCCTCGTGCACCGCCCTCGATCGTCGCGCCCGCGAGCGCGGTCAGGGCAACGACGGCGCTGAGCTGCCCGGCCAGGTCCACGCCCCGGTCGCGCGAGCGTGAGGTCTCGGCCGCCCAGCGCACCGTGAGGAAGATCCCCACCAGGCCCAGCGGAGCGTTAATGAAGAAGATCGATCGCCACCCGAGGGTCGCGATGAGCAGCCCGCCGATCAGCGGGCCTCCGGCCAGGGCGGTGCTCGCCCCGGCGGCCCACAGGCCCACCGCCCGCGCGCGCTCATCGGGTTCGGGGTAGGCGTGGTTGAGGAGGGTGAGCGACGATCCCCCCAGCACTGCCGCGCCGACACCCTGCACGGCTCGCGCGGCGATCAATGCCGCCATGCTCGGCGCCAGCCCACACACGGCTGAGGCGACCGTGAAGAGCGCGAACCCGGCGGTGAACACGCGCTTGGCGCCAATGCGATCGGCCAACGCTCCCGCGGTCAAGATCAGTGCCGCGAAGGCCACCGTGTAGGCGCTGATGACCCACTGAAGCGAGCTCACGCCACCACCGAGGGCAGCGCCGATCGGCTTGATCGCGACGTTCACGACGCTGACGTCGAGCTGGACCATGGCGAACCCGAGACTTGTCGCCGCCAGGGTCCATCCTCGGCCGCGGGTCGCGGGGCTGCCCTCGCGCGCGGGCGTGTACACCGCAGGCGGAGCTTCTGTCGTCGTCGGCATGGGCACACCGTAAGCGCTCGATGATTCAACTCGGATTGAATCGTGGTATGCCTAGAATGGAATTCATGCTGGCTGACGCAGACCTCGCCGCCGTCGCGGATCTCATGGCCGCCCATCGCGCCACACTGCTCCTCGCGCTGATCAGCGGCCGGGCGCTCTCGGCGAGCGAACTCGCGGCGCGGGCGGGAATCTCGCGCTCACTCGCCAGCTCGCACCTGGCCAAGCTGCTCGACGGCGGGCTCATCAGCGTGCAACAGCAGGGACGCCAGCGCCACTACGAGCTGGCGAGTCCGCACATCGCCGAGGTCATCGAGGCGATGCTCACCATCGCCCCGGCGCGTAAGGCGACGACGCTGCGCGAATCGCACCGCGGCGAGGCACTCCGCCACGCCCGCACTTGCTACGACCACCTGGCCGGCGAACTCGGCGTCGCGCTCACCGGCTCCCTGGAGCGTCAGCGCATGATCGAGCCCACCGATAACGCCTACCGCCTCACCTCCACCGGGGAGCAGCGACTCGGGGACCTCGGCCTCGACATCCCCGCGCTCCGGCGCCAGCGACGCGCCTTCGCCCGCCCGTGCCTGGACTGGACCGAACGCGAGCCGCACCTGGCCGGCGCGCTCGGGGCCGGCATCGCCGACCGACTGCTCGAGCAGGACTGGGTTCGCCGAGTCCCCGGCACCCGCGGGCTGCGGATCACCGACACCGGGCGACGGCGCCTGCGTGACGAGCTCGGACTGAATCTCGCCGCGCCCGACACATAGCCCCACCTTCCGACGTTCTTCTTAGCTCGATCGTCAGTGTCTCTTACCGGCGCCGCGGAGGATGTCGGGCATGAACTCGACCACTCTTCTCGAACGCCCCGCCGCCAAGCCGCCGGTCCACGACCCACCCGTCGCCCGGCGGCGAGCACGGGACCCGAGGTGGGTGCGTCCGGCGCTCGTCGCGCTGCTCGTGTGCACCGCCGCCGCCTACCTGTGGGACCTCAGCTCCTCGGGTTATGCGAACAGCTTCTACGCCGCGGCCGTGCAGGCGGGCACGAAGAGCTGGAAGGCGCTCTTCTTCGGCTCGCTCGACTCCTCGAACTTCATCACCGTCGATAAGCCCCCGGCTTCGCTGTGGGTGATGGCGCTCTCGGGACGGATCTTCGGCTTCAGTAGCTGGAGCATGCTCGTTCCCCAGGCGCTCGAGGGCGTCGCGGCCGTCGCGCTCCTTTACGCAGCGGTGAAGCGGTGGTTCGGCGCGGGCGCGGGCCTGCTCGCGGGCGCATTGCTGGCGATCACCCCGGTAACGGCGCTGATGTTCCGCTTCAATAATCCCGATGCCCTGCTCGTGTGCCTCCTCGTCGCGGGCGCCTACTGCCTGACCCGGGCGCTGGAAGGAGCGTCGACGCGGTGGGTGCTCGCCGCCGGAACGATGATCGGGTTCGCCTTCCTGGCCAAGATGGGCCAGGCGTTCCTTGTGCTGCCGGCGTTCGGGCTTGTGTATCTGGTCGCCGCGCCCACCGGGTTGCGCCGGCGACTGTGGCAGCTGCTCGCGGGCGCGGCGGCCATCGTCGTGAGCTGCGGCTGGTGGGTGGCCATCGTCGCTCTGTGGCCGGCCGGATCGCGCCCGTTCATCGACGGGTCGCCGGACAACAGCATCTTGAACCTCATCCTCGGCTATAACGGTCTGGGGCGGATCTTCGGCTCCGGCGGGCCGGGCGGGGGCGGCGGCGGTGGTGGCGGCGGCGGTGGCGGTGGCGCGAACTTCAGCGGCGCCACCGGCGTGCTGCGCCTGTTCAACGACGCGATGGGCGGACAGGCGTCGTGGCTGCTCCCGGCGGCGCTGATCGCGCTCGGCGTCGGCCTGTGGTCGACCAGGCGCGCGCCCCGCACCGACCGCACCCGGGCGGCGCTCCTGCTCTGGGGCGCATGGCTCCTGGTCAGCGGCCTCGTGTTCAGCCTCGGCAGCGGCATCATCCACACCTACTACACGGTCGCCCTCGCGCCGGCAATTGCCGCGCTGGTGGCGATCGGCGGGAGCGTGGTCTGGCAAAACCGCTGGGCGCTGAGCGCGCGGCTGGCCATGGCCCTCACGGTGATCGTCACCGCCATCTGGTCCTGGGTGCTCCTCGACCGCACGCCGCAGTGGGAATCCTGGCTGCGCGTGGTCATCCTCGTCAGCGCGGTCCTGGCGGTCGGCGGCCTGCTCGCCGCTCCCGCCCTGCGCCGGCTGGGGCGCCGGGTCAGAGTGGCGACCGCTGTGGTCGCGGCGGTGGCTTGTGTTGCTGGACCCGTCGCTTACTCCGCGCAGACGATCACCACCGCTCACACCGGATCGATCCCCTCGGCGGGCCCGAGCTCGCGCGGCGGCTTCGGCTCGCGCGGCGGCTTCGGCGGCGGGGGCGGGGGCGCGGGCGGCGGGGGCGCGGGCGGTGGCGGTGGCGCGGGCGCCGGCCAGACCACGGTGGCCACCGCCCTGGTCAAGGCGCTCGAAGCCGGGAGCAGCCGCTACCGCTGGGTCGCGGCGACCTCGGGCTCACAGAGCGCCGCGTCGCTCGAGCTCGCCACCGGCGGCACCCCGGTGATGGCCATCGGCGGCTTCGACAACGAGGGCGGCCGGCTCACGCTCTCCCAGTTCAAGCAGTACGTGGCGCGCGGCGACATCCACTACTACATCGCGAGCAGCGGCGGTCCGGGCGGCAGGGGTGGCGCGCCGGGCGGCGGCGGTTCGGCCGGCGGGCGCGCGGCGCCGGGTGGTGGCATCGCGCCGGGCGGCGCGTCGGCCGGCGGCGCCGGCTCGCCGGTCAGCATCCACGCACGGCCCGGCGGCGTCCCGACCGGCGGCGGCTTCGGCGGCTCGCGCGCGGGCGGCGGGCCGGCTGGCTCGAGCTCTACCGCGATCACCACGTGGGTCAAGGCCCACTACAAGGCCGTGAAGATCGGCGGAGAGACCGTGTACGACCTGACCCAGCCGCTCGCCTCGTGACCGGCGTCAGACGATGAACACAACCTTGCCGACGACGTCGCCCTCGAGCATCGCCTTGAACCCCTGGGCCGCCTCCGCGAGCGGGAGGGTGCTGTGGATGATCGGGCGGATGTCGCGCTCGACGGAGAAGCGGATCAGCCGCTCGAGCTCTTCGCGGGTCCCCATCGTCGAGCCGATCACCGAGAGCTGGAGGAAGAACACGCGGGTGAGCTCCGCGGGCGGCGCGTCGCCCGAGGTCGCGCCGGAGACGACGAGGGTCCCGCCGGGCTTGAGGGAGCGCACGGAATGGCCCCAGGTCGCCTGGCCGACGGTCTCCATCACCGCGTCGACGCGCTCGGGCAGGCGCGCACCCGGCTCGAAGGCCTGATCGGCGCCCAGCCGGAGCGCCTGCGCGCGCTTCTCCTCCGAGCGTCCGGTGACCCAGACCCGGGCGCCGGCCGCGCTCGCGAGCACGGTGAGCGCGGTGGCGACTCCCCCCGCCGCGCCCTGGACGAGCACGGTCATCCCCGGCACCACGTGGCCGCGGGTGAAGAGCATCCGGTACGCGGTCAGCCACGCGGTGGGCAGGCAGGCGGCCTCTTCGAAGGAGAGCTCCGGGGGCTTAGGAACCAGGTTCCGCCGCGGCACGGCGACGCGCTCGGCGAGCGTCCCCTGGTGCTTCTCGGAGAGGAGCGAGCGTCGCGGGTCGAGGGTCTCGTCGCCGCGCCAGGAGTCGTCGGTGATCACTGCGTGGACTACGACCTCGTTGCCTTCCTCGTCGAGCCCGGCGGCGTCGCAGCCGAGGATCATCGGCAGCCGATCCTCGCTCAGCCCGCGGCCGCGCAGGGACCAGAGATCGTGGTGGTTGAGCGAGGCGGCCTTCACCGCCACCGTCGTCCACCCATGCGGGACCTCGGGCTCGGACCGCTCTCCGACGCTAAGGCCGCGCAGCGGATCCTCGGGGTCGATCGCGGAGGCGTAGACGGCGAGCATCGCCTAGATCATGCCCGAACCTGGGCGCGGGGGGTCACTCGCTTCTTGGGGTGCCGACGTTCACGGCGTGGAGAGCGGACCCCTCGCATGAACTCATATCCTCCACCCTGTGAAGGAGCTGAGCGGATCGGCAACCGGGGTGGCACCCGCGTCCGTCGAAGAGTGCGTGCGCTTCCTCCGTGCGGTCGACCGCTATCCGACCTGGCACCCCGATGTGGTCCGCGAGGTCGAGGTGCTCGACCGTGATGGCGACGGTTACCCCGTCAAGGCTCGCGGCAAGCTCCACGTCGCCGTCGGCCCACTCGTCAAGGACTTCGATCTCATCCTCGCGATCACCGTCGAGGATGCGCGAACGGTGAAGCTGTCCAGGGTGCCGCACGGTCCCGGTGACGACGAGCGCTTCGAGGTGACCTGGCGCCTGCAGGACGCCGGAGCGGGGACGCGGATCCAGCTCGAGATCGCGGCGGCCCTCTCGGTCCCGCGCTTCGTTCCCGTGGGCGGGATCGGCGACGGGCTGGCGCAGGGCTTCGTCTCCTCGGCCACGAGGGCGCTCGGCGGGTGAGCGCTACAGCGCGTCGCGCCGGCGCTCGAGCTCGGCGCGCTCGACGACGTTCGCGCTGAGCTCGATCGCTCGGGCGTAGGCCCGGCCCGCGCCGGCGTGGTCACCGGCGCGCCGCAGCAGCTCGGCGTGGGCGGCTTGGAGGGGTTGGTAGCGCTCGAGCGACGCCTCGCCGAGCAGTGGGACCAGCAGCTCCAGCCCCGCCTCCGGGCCTGAGGCGAACGCGACGGCTACGGCGCGGTTGAGCTCGATGACCGGCGAGGGCTCCATGCGGGCGAGCATCGAGTAGAGCTCCGCGATCTGCTTCCAGTCGGTCTCCTGCGGGCTCGCGGGGTCGACGTGGAGCGCGGCGATCGCGGCCTGGAGCTGGTGGGGCCCGGGCCGCCGCAGGGTGAGGGCCCGCTCGAGCATGCGCAATCCGGCGCGGATCCGCCCCCGGTCCCAGCGCTCGCGGTCCTGCTCGTCGAGCGCCACATAGCGTCCGCTCTGGTCGACGCGAGCCTCCCGGCGGGCGTCGTGGAGAAGCATGAGCGCCAGGAGCCCGAGGACCTCGGCGTCGTCGGGCATGAGCTGGGAGAGGAGGAAGCCGAGGCGGATCGCCTCGCTGCACAGCTCGCCGCGGACCAGGCGGTCGCCGCCGGTGGCGGCGTAACCCTCGTTGAAGATGAGGTACACGACGCTCAGGACCCCGCGCAGGCGGTCGGGCAGCTCCTCGTCGGGGGGTACCCGGTAGGGGATGTGGGCCTCGGCGATCTTACGTTTGGCCCGCACCAGGCGCTGCGCCATCGCGGACTCGCCGGTGAGGAAGGCGCGCGCGATCTCGGCCGTGGTGAGACCCCCGAGGGCGCGGAGGGTGAGCGCGACACGCGAGGGCAGGGCGAGCGCGGGGTGACAGCAGGTGAAGATGAGCCGCAGCTGGTCGTCGCTCACGGCCCCCTCGTTCGCGGTGTCGGCGTGCTCCCCAGACTCAGTCCTCGTGAGCTCGGCCAGGCGCTCGGTCCGGTCGGCGAGCGAGCGGTCGCGCCGCAGGCGATCGATGGCACGCCGGCGCGCGGCGACGGTGATCCACGCCCCGGGGTTAGCGGGGACGCCGTCCCGAGGCCACGTCGCCACCGCCGCCGCGAAGGCGTCCTGGACCGCGTCCTCGGCGAGCTGGAAGTCGCCGACGTGGCGAATCAGGGTCGCCAGCACGGCCGGTCGCTCCGCGCGGAACGCCCGCTCGACGGTGGCGGCCGGGTCACCGGACCCGGGCCGCCACGCGCCGGGCTCGGTCATGCCTGCGCTGCCGCCTCAGGGGCATAGCCCGGCATCTGGGTCATGTCCACCACCGGGCGGACCTCGACCGAGCCCCGACCGACGTTAGGGATCCGTGCCGCGTGCGCGAGCGCGGTGTCGAGATCGGGGACGTCGATGATGTAGTAGCCCCCGAGGAACTCCTTGGTCTCCGCGAACGGCCCGTCGGTGATCTGCGTCTCGCCGTCGCGCACCCGGACGGTCGTCGCCGTGTCGACCTCGTGCAGCGCTTCGCCGCCGACGTGCACCCCGGCGTTCTTCAGGCTCATCGTGTACTCGTACCAGCGAGGGCTCTCGGCCGCCTGCTCCTCGGGTGAGAGGCCCTCGCTGGGGCCGTAGATCAACAGCATGTACTGGGGCATAACGCCTCCTGTTCGGACTCGCCGCGCTTAGTTTCTGCGACTCATCTTCTACGACGGCGCAAGGGCGACGATTTCGACACGCGGTCGACGTCGGGCGGGATAAAGTGTGCGGCGATGCGCATCCGGGCCATCATCATCGCTTGCAGCCTCGCCGTCGCCACGGCGGGCGGCGCGATGGACGCCGCGGCGGCCCAGGCATCGAGCCCGGCCGTCACGGCGGTCCGCGCCGTCTACCGCACCGTCCTCACCGCCGAGTACTTCGGCCCGGGGAGCGCCGTGTGCTCGCACCTGACCGCAGCCGGCGTCAAGTCGTTCACCGCCGGCGGCGCGGGCACGTGCAAGCACGCCTTCCAGCAGCAGCAGCAGCAGCACATGCTCAAGCACAAGATCAAGGACGACGACAACTCCGGCTACACCCCGACCCAATGGCGCCAGGAGGTCAGCTTCGTTATGGCCCACCTGAAGGTGAGCGTCCACGGTGCGCACGCCTCGGCGATCGGCGGCGAGTCGGGGATCCCGGGCCGGACGACGCTCGTCGAGGTCGGCGGCAAGTGGCTGTTCAGCAGCTATCCACCCAGCGTCCAGTCCTAGCGCGGTGCTCGATCAGATCCCCAGCTGCGCGCTCGACCACACCGGCAGGCGCGAGCAGGCCGCGCGCTACGCCCGCCTCGGGCCCAGCATCACGAACGCGCGGCGCGAGTCGGAAGCGCTGCTCATCGAATTCAATCCCGGCTTCGATCGCCGGACGCTCGACGAGGCGCTGGCCGTCGAGCGAGAGTGCTGCCCGTTCTTTCGCTTCGCCTTCGAAGAGGAGCCGCCAAGCCTGCGGGTGACAGTGGCGCAGGCCGAGATGCTGCCGGCCCTCGAGGCGATCGCCTATGCGCTCGGCCTCGCCCCCGCCTAGCTCGGCGGATCCTCAGTCGAGAATCGCCACCACGCGCGCCGGGGCGGCGCTCGCTCCCGCCACGCGCAGGGGAAAGCACGCCACGGTGAAGCCGGTGGGGGGCAGGGCCGCGAGGCCCACCAGGCGCTCGATCTGCGCGTAGCGCAGGTCGGCCTGATGCGCCTCCCAGAAGATGCCCGGGCGTCCCTCGCGCAGGGCATCGGCGGCCTGGAGATGGAGCGGGCGGTCCCACCCCCAGGCATCGATCCCCATGACGCGCACGCCATGGTCATAGAGCCAGCGGGTCGCCTCGGCCGAGACTCCCGGGCCTCGCGCGATGTAGTCGGGCTGTCCGTAGAAGGCGTCGCGGTCAGTGCGCACGAGGACGATGTCGCCGGTCGCGAGCGAGTGACCGGCCTGCGCGATCGCCGCCTCCATGTCGGCGGCGGTGATCACCTCGCCGTCCGACCGTCCCGAGAAGTCCACGACCACCCCCGGTCCGAAGAACCACTCGAGGGGCAGCTCGTCGATCGTCTCCGCGCGCCGGCCCTCGACCGTCGAGTTGTAGTGCCACGGCGCGTCGACGTGCGTCGCGTTGTGCGTCCCCAGATGCAGCGTCTCTCGCGTCCAACCCTCGCCGTCGCGCAGGAGCGAGCGCGAGACGCCCAGCAGCCCTTCGATCTCCGCGGCGCCGCCGTCATGGCTCACGAACTCGATCTCGGTCCGCAGCGACTCCGGGGTGTCGGGCGGGCTCGGCTCGATCGGGGCGGAGAGGTCGAGTATGCGGATCCGGTGACTCTACCCGAGCCCGTGGCCGACTCAGGCCGTGCGCGG
>DATCEM010000514.1:0-5109 GCA_036510175.1 Solirubrobacteraceae bacterium
CCGCCGGTCCCCGCGCGCCGGGCGACGGCGCCGCGTGCCCTGCTGGCGGGAGGGGTCGTGGTGGCGCTGGTGCTCCTGGTGCCGCTGGCCTTTCTCATCCTCGAGGCGGCGCAGGACGGTTGGGCGACCATCCACCCGCTGCTCTTCCGCTCGCTCACCGCCACCCTGCTGTGGAACACCGTGAGCCTGACCGCGGTGGTCACGCTGCTCTGCGCGGTCATCGGCACCCTCGCCGCATGGTTCATCGAGCGGACCGACCTTCCCGGCCGCAGGATCTGGGCCGTGCTCGTGGTGATCCCGGTGGGGATCCCCGACTTCGTCACGAGCTTTGGCTGGAAGTCGATCTTTCCCACGCTCGGGGGTTTCTGGGGAGCGGCACTGGTCATGACCCTCGCGGTCTATCCGCTGGTCTACCTGCCCGTCGCCGCCACCCTGCGCAATGCCGACCCGGCGCAGGAGGAGGTGGCGCGGAGCCTCGGTCTCGGGCGCGTGCAGACCTTCTGGCGGGTGACGCTGGCGCAGGTGCGAGTCGCCGTCCTCGGCGGCTGCGTCCTCGTGGCCCTGGTCATGCTCGCCGAGTACGGGGCCTTCGAGATCCTCGGCTTCCGGACCTTCACGACCGAGATCTACACCGAGTTCCTCAGTGGGTTCGACGCCCCGGCGGCGTGTGCGCTGTCGCTCGTCCTCGTCGTGCTCAGCGTGTTCGTGCTCGCCGGCGAGGGCCTCTCTCGCGGGGGAGGCCGCCAGTCGCGGACCGGGGGGCTGGCGGCCCGCGTCCCGCGGCCCCACCGGCTGGGTCGCTCACGGGCGGGAGTGCTCGCCGGCTTCGTCGCGCTCGTGGGGCTCGCCCTGGGGGTTCCGATAGGGGCGATCGTCTACTGGATTCTCCATGGCGGAAGCTCAACGCTTCCGTCGGCCTCGATCCTCTCGGCCGCTGGGCACACCCTCTTCTATGGCGCGGCCGCGGGGCTGGTGGCGACGATCGCCGCGCTGCCGGTGGCGATCCTCTCGGTTCGGCACCCGGGCCGGCCGTCGATGGCCCTCGAGCGGAGCACCTATCTGGTGCTCGCCATGCCCGGGCTGGTGATCGCGCTGGCGCTGACCTACTTCTCCGAGCGCTACGCCGCCGGCTTCCTCTACCAGAGCACGACGATGCTCATCGCGGCCTACGCGATCATGTTCTTCCCGCTTGCGCTCGTTGCCGTCAGGGCCTCGGTGGCTCAGGCCCCGGCGGGCCTCGAGGAAGTGGGCCGCTCACTCGGGCGTCCACGGCTCGAGGTGCTCTGGCGCCTGACCCTGCCGCTCGTGGCGCCGGGACTCGCGGCCGCGTTCTGCCTGGTGTTCCTCGAGGCGGTCACCGAGCTGACGGCGACGCTCGTTCTCATCCCCACAGGGGCGCAGACGCTCGCGACCCAGTTCTGGGCCTTTCAGAGCAATATCTCCTACGGGCAGGCGGCGCCCTACGCTGGGCTGATGATTCTCATCGCCGCCGTGCCGAGCTACGTGCTCGGTCGCTGGTTCGACCGCCTCCCCTCGCGCGCGCAGGCCTCGTGATGACCGAGCTCGCGATCACCGACCTGCACAAGGCCTTCGGGACCCACTCTGTCCTCACCGGGGTCGATCTGACCGTCCCCATCGGCTCGCTCACCGCGATCCTCGGACCGTCGGGCAGCGGCAAGACGACACTGCTGCGCCTGATCGCCGGGTTTGAGCGCAGCGACCGAGGGACGATCACCCTGGGTGGGACGGTTGTCGATACGGCGGGGTCGACCTGGGTGGCCTCCGAGCACCGGCACATCGGCTACGTGCCCCAGGAAGGGAGCCTGTTCCCCCATCTGACGGTGCGCAAGAACGTCGGCTTCGGGCGGCCGCGAAGGGCTCGCGACGGCGGTCGCGTCGACGAACTGCTCGAGTTGATCGGCATGGAGGGCCTCGGCGGTCGCTATCCCCATCAGCTCTCGGGGGGCCAGCAGCAGCGGGTGGCACTGGCCCGCGCGCTCGCGACCCGGCCCGAGCTCGTACTCCTCGATGAGCCCTTCTCCGCCCTCGATCCATCGCTGCGGGCGGGCGTGCGCGCCGACGTCAAGCGCCTGCTGCGCGCCGCCGGCGCGACCGCTCTGCTCGTGACCCACGATCAGGACGAGGCCCTGTCGCTGGCCGACCGTGTGGCGCTCATCCGCTGCGGACAGGTGTGCCAATGCGACACCCCGCAAGGGCTCTACGACGCCCCCACCGATACCGAGGTCGCCGGCTTCGTCGGCGACGCCAATCTCATTCCCGGCGTACTCTCGGGTGGATCGGTGAGCACAGCGTTCGGCGATCTAGCCTGTCATTGCCGCGCCGGGGGTCGGCGTGAGGCCACCGACGCCGTCGTGCTCATCCGTCCCGAGCAGGTCAAGCTCTGCCCCGCCGGGCCGGCGGGGGCGCTGGCCGGGCGCGTCCTCGAGCGCGAGTATCACGGCCACGACTCGGTGGTCAGGGTCAAGGCCGATTGCCAGGGTGGCCCGTCGGTGATCCTCGCGCGCATCTCGGGCCAGGTCCCGTATCCGGTCGGGAGCTCGGTGGCGGTCACGGTGGAGGGCCCGGTGCTCGCCTGGTGCGTCGGTGGCGAGGGCTCATCGTCCGTTCGGGCGGCCCCATGACCGCTCCCGCACACTTCACCTCACCCCTCGCCGAGACGCTCTCAGAGGATCTGCTCGAGCGCTTCCTGCGCTATGTCCGCATCGACACCCAGGCGCGTCGAGACCGGACGGGAAGTCCGAGCACGCCGGGCCAGCTCGAGCTCGGACGCCTGGTCGCCGCCGAGCTCCGGGAAGCCGGCCTCGCCGACGCGGCGCTCGACGACGACGGCTACGTGATGGCCACGCTCCCGGCGACGGTCACCGGCGATGAGCAAGGGGCACGAAGCGCCCCGGTCATCGGCGTGATCGCGCACCTGGACACCAGTCCCGACGCCCCCGGCGCCGGCGTCGAGCCGATCGTCCACCGAACCTACCCCGGCGGCGTGATCGAGCTGCCCCGGGCCGGCACTCGGCTTGACCCCAGCGCCATGCCCGAACTGGCGACCAAGGCCGGGCACGACATCGTCACCGCCAGCGGCGACACCCTGCTCGGGGCGGACGACAAGATCGGCGTGGCGGCGATCACCACCGCGGTCGCCTACCTGGCGGCGCACCCGGAGCTGCCGCGGCCGACGCTGCGCGTCGCCTTCACGCCCGACGAGGAGATCGGCGAGGGAGCGACACTGTTCGACCTCGAGCGCTTCGGGGCCCTGTGCGCGTACACCATCGACGGGTCCACCGTGGGCGAGCTTCAGGACGAGACATTCACCGCTGCCCAGGCCATCCTCACCATCGAGGGAGTCGACGTTCATCCGGGTCAGGCGACGGGCAAGCTGGTCAACGCGCTGCGCCTGGCCGCGCGGATCATCGCTGGCCTTCCCGCCGATCGGCTCGCCCCCGAGACCACGTCGGGACGCGAGGGCTTCATCCATCCCTATGGGCTCCAGGGGACGTCCGCCCGAGCGACCATCAGCACGATCGTGCGCGACTTCGACGAGGATGAGCTCGAGCACCATCTCGCGCTGCTGCGCCGGACCGCCGAGGAGGTGATGGCCACCGAGCCCCGAGCCAAGCTCGACCTCGCGGTCACCCGCCAGTATCCGAACATGCGCGAGTTCATCGCGTCCGTCCCCTATGTCACCGACGCGGCGCAAGCGGCGATCCGCGCGGAGGGCATCGAGCCGGTGCGCACGGTGATCCGCGGGGGCACCGACGGCTCGAAGCTCTCGGCCCGCGGCCTGCCGACGCCGAATATCTTCACCGGCGGCCACGAGTACCACTCCGTCCGCGAGTGGGCCTCACTACAGGACATGGCCGCTGCGGCGGCGACGATCGTGCGCCTGGCCGAGGTGTGGACGCGGCCGGAGTTCGCCGCTCGCGGTGGCGCGCAGCCGTCAGCATTACCGAACCTGGTGAAGGAGGACGAGGACTCCGAGCTGACCAGGGAAGCCCTGTTCGGCAAGCTCGCCGGGAAGGCGAAGGAGGCCGCCGGCTCACTGGTGGGCAATGACGACCTGGCCCACGAGGGTCGCCTGCAGCAGGAGCAACTCGAGGCCGAGGCCGAGGCCGAAGCAGCGCGTGAGGCGAACCGCGCGGAGCGCGCGCATGACGAGTCGGCCGCCCGCCCGAACGACTTACGTGAGCCGGATTAGTCACCGCTGGTCCGGCTCGCGGCGAGGACGCCCGCCTGTAGCGCGGCCTCGAGTGCCTCGCTGCCGAGCGAGAGCAGGACGGTGTCCTCCAGCGCCTCCACCGTGGCCGTGCGCGCCCCTCCGTGCAGGGCGGCCAGCTCGCCGACGAGCTCGCCGGGGTGCGTCTGGCGGACGGGTTGTCCCTGATGGGTGACCTGCAGTCGGCCGCTCCAGACAAGGTAGGCCCCGCCGCCGCCATCGCCCTCGCGGAAGATCGCCTCGCCGGGTCGGTAGCGCTCCACCGGCGCCCCGTCGGCCAGCTGCCGTAGGGCCGGATCCGCGAGTCCGGCCAGTAGCGGCAAGGTCCTCAGCACCCGCTCGCGAGCGGACATGTCCTCGATCGCAGGCAGCTCGGCAACTGGGCCGCCCGCCGGCTCGCGCGCGCGCTCGGGCCAGACAAGCCCTGAGGCGGCGGTGCTGGAGCCTAATCCCAGGCGACGCGGCTGGTCGCCCGCCGCGGTCATGGACCGCCGGAAGTCGTCCTCGGAGAGCGAGAGCAGATCGGTGGGTTCGGTGGCCTGAACCGTGGCGGTGCGGGGGACGTCGTGCAAGAGCGCGATCTCGCCGAACGAGTCGCCCGAGGAGAGTTGGCGCACCGGTTCACCATCGACGAGGACGCGGCAGGCACCCGAGCGCACGATGAAGAACGAGACACCGATCTCGCCCTGATAAAAGACGACGGCGCCGGCCGCAAGCCGCTCCTCCCGGAAGCGGGAAGTCAGCCGGCTCCGCTCGGCGAGGGCGCCATGCGCGAGCCACGGGACTTTCTCGAGCAGGTCGAGGCGCGCGTTGTCGCGTACGAGCAGCTCATCGAGCCGGCGCAGGCCCCGCCAGCTGAGAAGGACGCTCACGGGGGC
>DATCEM010000515.1:0-2646 GCA_036510175.1 Solirubrobacteraceae bacterium
TGGCGACGCTGATCGCAGCGGCCGTGGTGACCGCAGGCGGAGCGGTGGCGATTCAGCATTCGATAACCCCCGTCCCTCACCAGCCGGTCGTTCGGGCGCCGGTTTATGCGGATCCGACTCCGAGTTCGGCCGTGACCCTGCAGCCCGAGCAGAGCGAACCCTACGAGGCTCCCACGAGCGCGGATTACGGATCCTCGCGATCGACGACGAAGCTTCCGGCGGCCAAGCCGACGGGCACGAGGGCAGGCGGCGCAGCGTCGAAGTCGACGGGACCGCCCTCGATTTCGGGCGGCGACAACATCATCCCGACGGCGAGCCCGCCAGGCGGAGTGACAGATCCCACGGAGACCGGAGCGGCCGGTGAGACGTCCACGGGCTCCACGACCTCGACGGGCACGAGCGGGACGGGCGCATCGGGAACGACGAGCTCGACGGGCACCACCGGATCGACCGGAAGCTCATCGACATCCCCAACCACGGGCACGGCCGGAACCTCGGGGACGGGTACGGGCACGGGGACAGCGACGGGCACGGGCGATTCGTCCTCCTCGGGCGCCGGCACCGCCGGTGGGACGACGGACGGAACGGGATCGACGACGGGAACCGGCAGCACGACGGGCTCCCCTTCGGGTTCGTGAACGCAGACCCGCCTCCGGCGAGCCGCCGCCACTACCCCGGCTAGCATCATCGACCGCTACCTCGAGAAGCTCGACCACGAGGAGATCCTCGTGCGCCGCGGGCGCCGGTCCGGCCTGTTCACCTTCGTAGCCGTGCACTCGACTGCCCGGGGCCCCGCGCTCGGCGGCTGCCGGATGTGGGCCTATGACGACGCGCGCGCGGCGATGCGTGATGCGATGCGGCTCTCGCGGGCGATGACCTTCAAGGCGGCCGTCGCCGATCTGAAGCTCGGAGGAGGCAAGGGCGTGATCATGGTCCCGGTCGGTCGCCGGCTCTCCTCCGAGCGCCGGCACGACGCGCTGCTCGACTTCGCCGACACCGTTGAGACCCTCGACGGTCACTACATCACCGCCGAGGACGTCGGCACCTCGAGCCGCGACATGCGGATGATCGCCGAGAGAACCCGTCATGTCGTCGGACTCGCGCGCGGCCAGGGCGGTTCCGGGGACCCGAGCCCGTTCACCGCGCTCGGCGTGGAGATCGCCATCCGCGCGTGCTGCGAGCGCGTGTTCGGCCGGGCGGCCCTGCGCGGGCGCAGCGTGTGCGTGGTCGGCCTCGGGCACGTCGGCTCCCGCGTCGCCAAGCTGTGTGCCCGAGGCGGGGCCAAGCTCGCCGTCGCCGACGTCGACGCGACCAAGCGCGCGCTCGCCGAGCAGCTCGGCGCGCGCTGGATCACGCCCGAACGCGCGCTCACGGCGTCCTTCGACGTGCTCGTGCCGTGCGCGCTGGGCGGGATTCTCGACGACGAGACGGTCCCCCGACTCCAGTCCGCGATCGTCGCCGGAGCGGCGAACAACCAGCTCGCCGATGACTCGGTCGCGGACCTCCTCGCCGGCCGTGGCGTGCTCTGGGCTCCCGATTTTGTCGTCAACGCCGGCGGCCTGATCAACGTGGCCGAGGAGCTCTACGGCTATGACCCGGCGGCGGTGCGCCGCCGCGTGCGTGGAATCGCCGACACGCTGCGCAAGATCTTCGCTGACGCCGACGCGATCGGCGCCACGCCTCTCACCGCCGCCATGGAACTCGCTCGGCGGCGGCTTGCGGCAGCCCAGGCCGGCAACGCATGACCCAGGCACAGCGATCGGCTCAAGTCGCTGGGCGACGCCGTCGATAAGCCAATAGATGACCCCTCTGGAGTTTCTCAGTGCCGTGGACTCGGCCGCGGACGCTGTGGGCGCGCGCGCTTTGCCCCTGAGCGCCCGTGCTTTACGCGCCCATGACATCGCCGAGCACCTGCCCTACGGGCTCGTCGTCGTGCAGCGCGACGGATCGATCGTCGGCGCGAACGCCGCGGCCCTGCGCTTGATCGGAGCCGAGTCGCTCGATCAGGTTCCGGCGAGCTGCGGCGAGCTGCTCGATTGCCGCGCGCCCGGCGGGCCGTGCCGGCACGGCTGCCTGATCGCCAGCGCCGCGGAAGCGGACGGGCAACAGCCCGAGATCCGCGTCGACACCGCACCCGGGATCGCCAAGCGAGCGCTGTGGGTGACCGCTGCCCCACTGTCGCGCAGGTCGTGCGTCCTCCACCTGCGCGCCGCCGATGCCGCCTCACAGCCACCGTCCCTTCGCCCCGAGCCCGGACCGGCGATTCCCGAGCTCTGGATCACTGCCTTCGGGCGCAGCGAGGTGCGTGGCGTCGAGGGATCGCTGGCCGGGGCGTGGCTCCGTCAGCGACACGGCGTGGTCCTCAAGTACCTCGTCTGCCACCGCGGCCGAACCGTCCCTGCCCAGGAGCTCGCCGATGTGCTGTGGCCCCAGTCGGGACGCCGCGGGATCAATAACGTGCGCCGGTTCGTCCACGCGCTGAGCTGCCAGCTCGAGCCCCGGGGGCTAAACGGCGGCCAGTCGTCGTTCATCACCGGTGACGGTGACGGTTACGCGCTCGACCGTCAGCGAATGGCGATCGACATCGATCTCTTCGAGAAAACGGCAACCGAAGGGCTCGAAGCGGCGCGGGGCGGTCGGCGCGAG
>DATCEM010000516.1:0-5395 GCA_036510175.1 Solirubrobacteraceae bacterium
ACGCCTTCTGCTCGTAGCCGATTCCCACGACGCTGACGAGGAACGGCGACATCGCCGCCGCGAGGGCGCCCGCCCAGCGATCGGTCCCGAGCAGGCGCGCGGCGAGATAGATGCTCACCGGCCACAGCGAGAGGAGCAGGTAGAGCGAGAGGCGGAAGGCCGCGTCGGGACCCACCAGCAGTCCTCCCAGCCCCGCGAGCATGGCGGGGAGGCTCTGATAGTGCAGGAACTGCGGCGAGCCGAGGCCGAGGTAGGGAAACCAATCGGTGAGCGGGAAGTGGCCGGACCGGAACTGGTGCTCCGCGAAGCGGACCATCTGCTCGTGAAGGCTCGCGTCGTCGAGGTAGGCGACCGCGCGCGTCTGCGCCCTGAGGCTGTAGAGGTTCCACGCGACCGCTGCGGCCACGAGGAGCCAGGGTCCTCGCGAGGATCCCTTCGCCGTCGACGGCTCTGCGCTCAGCGGCCGGCCCCGGGGGCGCCAGGACCCGTGCTCCCGGTGCCGTAGACCACGCCGTTTGGCCCCGTGGTGCCGGCCACGCCGCTGGTGCCCGTGGCGGCAGGCGCACCGGTGCTCCCGGTTCCGTAGACCACCCCGTTCTTCCCCGTGGTGCCGGCCGGCCCGCTCGTGCCCGTGGCGGCGGGAGCACCGGTGCTGCCGGTGGCGTAGACCACGCCATTACCGGTGGCGCCGGTGACCGATTTCGGCCGACCGTTGTCGTTGAGCTTGACCACGCCGGTGGCGCCGGTGACGCCGGTCTGCCCGTGACCGGTGCTTCCCGTGGCCGCCGTGAAACCGGGATTGTTTCGCGGGTTTCCCGTGTTCGCGGTCATCGCCGGCGGATTCGCGCATGAGGTGGCGCACAGCCAGTCCGCGACCCCGCCGGGGTCGCTGACCACCCGCGATCCCGCGACGACGAGGGTGGCCCACCACTCGCCGTAGGTGTCGGTGAACTCCACCTGGCAGGACCTGCGCGCGCGCCGGCTCGCCGCGCGCCCGCACTCGAGCTGATCGATTGAGAGCGCGTGGAGGAACGAGCCGATGCTGTTGGTCAACGGCGAGACGCGCCCCGTCGGCGTCGTGCTACCGCTGAGTTTGCTCACGCTTCCGCAGCCGCCGAGCGCGACGGCGGCCGCGAGGACTGCCGCCGCGATCGGCCAGCGGATGATCGATGCCCTCTTCACTGCTCCCTCTCAGTCATGGCCCCTGGCGATGTCCCTCAGTCGTTGGCGGTAGCGGTCTCCAGCAGTTCGGCGAATCGGTGGCGTGCTTGCTCGCGGCGGGTGGGAACGTGCTCGCTCGGCACGCCGTCGGCCGGAACCTGGTAGCCGCGCAGCACCTGGCGCGCGACGGAGGCTCGATGGACCTCGTCGGGGCCGTCATAGAAGCGCGCGGCGCGCGCATAGCGGTACATCGCCTCGAGCGGCAGATCGGTCGAGTATCCCAGCGATCCGTGCGCCTGGAGCGCGCGATCGACCACGTCGTGCAGGACCTGCGCGCCGTAGAACTTGATCAGGGCGATCTCCTTGCGGGCGGCGAGGACGCCCTCGGTGTCCATCTTCCACGCCGCGTGCAGGGTCATCAGCCGCGCCGCGTGCATCTCGGCGGCCGAGTCGGCGATCCAGTTCTGGACCGTCTCCTTCTCCGCCAGCAGCGAACCGTGTGCGTAGCGATAGAGCGAGCGCTCGCAGAGCATGTCGAACGCGCGCTGGGCGACGCCGAGCCAGCGCATGCAGTGGTGGATGCGCCCCGGGTACAGGCGCTGCTGGGCGATGAGGAAGCCCGCGCCCTGGGCCCCGAGCATGGCGTCGGCGGGGACGCGGACGTCCTCGTAGAGGATCTCCGCGTGATTACCGTAGCGACCGAAGCTCTCCCACGGGTGCTCCATGGTCGAGACGTCGCGGACGATCTTCACCCCCGCCGTGTCGGCGTCGACGATGAACATCGACGCCCGCTGGTGGGGACGGGCCTCGGGATCGGTCACCGCCATGACGATGAGGAAGTCGGCGATCGATCCGTTGGTGGAGAACCATTTATGTCCGTTGATCACCCAGTCCGTGCCGTCGCGGACGGCGGTGGTCTGGAGCAGCGTGGGATCGGAGCCCGCGCTCCCCGGCTCGGTCATGCTGAAGGCCGACTTCTTCTCGCCCTCGAGCAGGGGGTGGAGGTAGTTGTCCTTCTGCTCCGGGGTACCGGCGAGCGCGAGGATCTCCAAGTTACCCGAATCGGGCGCGGCGTTGCCGAAGGCCAGCGGCGCCACCGGCGAGGTCCCGAGGATCTCGTGCATGAGCCCGAGCTTGACCTGACCGAAGCCCTGGCCGCCGCGCTCGGGGTCGAGGTGAGCCGCCCACAGCCCCGCGTCCTTGACCCGGTCCTGGAGCGGTGTGACCGCGCGTACGAGCCCCTCCCAGCCCAGCTCCTCGAGCAGCGTCTCGAGCGGCCAGATCTCCTCGCGGACGAAGCTTCGCATCCAGTCGAGCTTCTCCTGGAAGGCGGGCTCGGTGGAGAAGTCCCACGCCATCCGCGCAAGCGTACAGAGGGTTAACTCCGACAGGCCGCGCACCCGGCTAATCTTGAATCCCGTCGAACGCCAGCGGGCGGGTAGCGCATGGCTCAGGAGCACCTAGACCGACTCACATCCACCGACGCTTCGTTCCTCCACCAGGAGGGACCGGAGTCGCATATGCACATCGGCGCCGTGCTCATCTTCGAGGGACCGCCGCCGGCTTTCGCCGACGTGCTCGACCACATCCGGGGACGCCTGCACCTCGTCCCCCGTTACCGGCAGAAGCTCGCGACGCCGCCCCTTGACACCGGGCGCCCGCTCTGGGTCGACGACCCGAACTTCAACCTCGAGTACCACGTCCGCCACGCCGCGCTCCCCTCCCCCGGCACCGAGGCGCACCTACTCCAGCTCGCGGCGCGGATCGCCTCCCAGCAGCTCGACCGGGCCAAGCCGCTGTGGGAGTGCTGGCTCGTCGAGGGCATAGTCGACGACCGCTTCGCGCTGATCCTGAAGAACCACCATTCGCTCGTCGACGGCATCTCGGGAGTCGACCTCGCAGCCGTCCTCTTCGACCTCACGCCGGACGGGCCACCGCCGAGCGAGGAGCAGCTCGAGCCCTGGCGCGCGGCGCCCGAGCCCTCGCCGGCCGAGCTCGTGGTCGCGGGCGTGCGCGGCTTCGTCACCACCACCGCCGAGCTCGCGACGCGCGCGATCGCCGCCGCCGCCCAGCCGACGCGCACGCTCACCGCCGTGCGCGACGTCGCCGAGGGCGTGGGCGAGATCGTCTGGGCCGGACTCAACCCGGCCCCGGAGACCCCGCTCAACGTGCCCATCGGGCCCCACCGGCGCTTCTCCGTCGTGCGCCAGGAGCTGTCTGACTACAAACTCGTCAAGGACACCCTCGGAGGCACAGTCAACGATGTCGTGCTCACGGTCGTCTCGGGGGCGCTCGCGCGCTGGCTGCGCTTGCGCGGGATCCGCACCGAGGGCCTCGAGCTCCGCGCCCTCGTCCCCGTGTCGGTGCGCACCAAGGACGAGCGCGGCGCGCTGGGAAACCGGCTCACGGTGATGCGCGGCCCGCTGCCCGTGTTCATCGACGACCCCGTCGCGCGGCTGCACTTCGTCAAGGAGGCGATGGACGGCCTCAAGGACTCTAAGCAGGCCGTCGGCGCGGCCACGCTCGCCAGCGTCAACAACCTCGCCCCGCCGACCATCCTCGCCCAGGCCTCACGCCTGAACTTCTCGACCCGACTCTTCAATCTCCTCGTGACCAATGTGCCCGGGCCCCAGCTCCCCCTCTACGTGCTCGGGCGCCGGCTCGTCGACGTCTTCCCGATCGCCTTCTTGCCCCGCAACCACGCCCTGGCCATCGCGATCATGTCCTACGACGGGGGCATCGACTACGGACTGCTCGGCGACTACGACGCGCTCGGCGACATCGACGTGATCGCCGAGGGCATCGAGGATGGACTGAACGAGCTTGTGGTCGCCGCTCGCGCCGATGGGCGTCCGCGGCGGCGGCGGTCGCGGTCCAAGCCGGCGGAAGCGGAGAACGGGGCGGGGGCCGGGGCGGGGGCCGGGACCGAGGCGGAAGCCGGGAACGGGGCGGAAGCCGGGAACGGGGCCGGGTCCGGGGCCGGGGAGAACGGCTCCGGGCAGGACGGCGACGAGCAGCCCGAGGTCGGGATCATTCCTCGGTCTTCCTCGCGACCCAAGCACGGGCCGTCGGCCGACATGCGCGCCAAGCGCATGCGTGGGCGCTCGGCGCCGCCCAAGGGCCCTCCGCGTCGCGGCGGCGCGCTCGACAGCTGACGCCCTGCTTGCCGTCGGAGCGCGCGCCGGATACGGTTCGCGGCCATGGCCGAGGACTTCGTACCCGTTCAGCCCGGCGAGATCGCCTTCCGCCTCGATCTCACGGCAGCGCAGCTGAAGATCGTCCACACCGGGCTCAAGGGCCTGTTGGACGACCTCGGCCACGACGAGCACGAGGTCAGAGAGGTCGTGGCCTCCGTGCTCGGCAAGCTTCCCGACGAGCACTCGATCCGCGCCATCAATCTCGACCACGAGCTCGCCGCGAGCGACGACGCGGCGTAGTCGCGCTGCGCTTCTCACCAACCTCGGGCGCTGCCCGGAGTTCTCCTAGATGGGCGGGGTGCCTCGGCGTCACCGGACCCCCGCCCGTTTCCGCCCAAGTCTCGGCCGGGGTAGTCGTCGCCCCCTGAGCGGCGCTCCGGCGGGCGGATTAAACCGGGCGGGCCCGAAGGATCGGGCCCGCCCGGTACTAAATGCAGAGGATTTGGCTCAGAAGCCGAGGGCGAACTTCGCGTCTTCGCTCATCTTCTCGGGCGTCCACGGCGGAGAGAAGACCATCGTCGTCGCGACATCCTCGACGCCGCCGAGCTCGCCGACGAACTCCTCGATCTGCTCAGTGACCTGAGGGCCGATCGGGCATCCCGGGCTCGTCAACGTGAACGTCACGTTGACCGAGCCACCGTCGACGGCGACATCGTAGATCAGGCCGAGCTCGACGAAGTCGAGCCCAAGCTCGGGATCGATCACATCCCTGAGGGCCTCGGTGACATCTTCAACAGAAACCATGCTTCCCAGTCTACCCGCCCATCCATTCGTTCCCAAGCTCGAGCAGCCGGTGGTCGTGGAACGCCGGCGCGAGCAGGGTGACGCCGAAGGGCAGCCCGTCGTGGCGGGGCGATGCGGGCACGGCCAGCGCGGCGAGATCCATCAGGTTGACGAAGTTCGTGAACCGCCCCAGGCGATCGTTGACGGCGAACGGCTCGGCCGCCACCTGATCGTGCGTGGGGTGCATGGGCGTGGTCGGCAGGAGCAGGGCATCGACCGCCTCCCACAGCGGCGCAGCGGCCACGCGGAGGTCC
>DATCEM010000517.1:0-2020 GCA_036510175.1 Solirubrobacteraceae bacterium
ACCTGACCCGAGCATGTACGCGACGATTCGCCATGACTCGGGAAGCGACTCGGTGGCGATCGAGGAGCCGCTCGAGATCAGGGTCGATGGGCGGCCGCTGGCGGTGACGATGCGGACGCCGGGGCACGATGAGGAGCTGGCGCTCGGCTTCCTCTACGGCGAGGGGCTGATCGACGGTCCCCGTGCGGCCGGTTTGACCGAGGACCTGGCGAAGAACACGATCGAGGTGGCGGGGCCGTTGCTCCGCGATCCGGGGACGCGGCGCTTCTACACGACGTCGTCGTGCGGGGTGTGCGGCAAGGGCGCGATCGACGAGGTGGCGGTGGACAGCGCGCCGCTGCCCGCCGGCCCGCGCATAGCCCGGGCGCTGATCGCCCGGCTTCCCGAACGGCTCTCGCAGCCCGCCTTCGAACGCACCGGTGGCGTGCATGCGACGGGGCTGTTCGACTCTCGCGGCGAGCTGGTGCTGAGCCGCGAGGACGTGGGTCGCCACAACGCGATGGACAAGGTGGTCGGGCGGGCGCTGATCGACTCGCTCCTGCCCCTGCACCACTACGTCCTGTGCGTAAGCGGACGACTTTCGTTCGAGCTCGTCCAGAAGGCCGCCGTCGCCGGCGCGCCGATCCTCGTCGGCGTCGGCGCGCCGAGCTCGCTGGCCATCGAGCTCGCGGCCGACCGCGGACTCACCCTGTGCGGGTTCGCCCGCGGGACGAGCGTCAACGTGTACTCCCACCCGGATCGAGTCCCAAGGGCCAACACAACGCGAAGTCCGAGCGGGCCCTGACGCATCCGGCTCCCGCACGCGCCCGCGCCCGTGCGAGCTCCGCGAGCTACTTCACCGGCACGGTCACGTCGCCCTGGTTCTCGAGGAGCTGATCCCACGTGTCGTAGGACATGCAGAAGCGGCCGCCGACGCCCCAGCCGGTGCCCCAGCTGTTCCAGAACCAGACAAGCTGGTTCTCCGCGTCGATCTCGTTGGCGACGATCTCGTGACCGCCCCGGACCGTGGCGCCGGAGGCGATGGCCACCAGGCCGTTGGCATCGGGGGTGTCGAAGCTCGTGTACCAGCTGATCCCGGTGATCACCGGGCGCAGGACCAACGCCTCGAGCGCGTGCTGAACGCCGAGCGCGTGCTTATAGGAGGTGATGAGCCCCATCTGCTGAGCCGCCTTACAGACCATCAGGCCGCTGCCGCCCGGATCGTTGGGCGGGTAGGGCTGACCTTCGAGCTTGGTCTCGAGCTCGTACACCGAGACCGCGTTGGTCTCGTCCAGCGGCGTGCCGCTGGCGAAGTTCGGCGCGGAGTCGAGCGCGCCGCAGAGAGCGTTCGCCGTGCACGAGCCGATCTGCCCCTGGTTCAGCGGCAGCCCCGTAGCGTTGTGCGTGACGCTCTGCACGGCGTGAGCGCGCTCGGCGAGGAAGTCGAGCGAGCGCGGGTCGTGGACGACATGGCGTCCGAGTCGCTTCCCCTCGACGACGTGCTCCGGCAGGGCAACGGTGACGACACCGTCTTCGGACACGGTGAACCTCCCCCAGTAGATCTCGAACGGCACCCGATCGTCCGCATCGGGCGAGCGCCGATCATCTCACTCAGTGCTCGCCCAAGTCAACCTGGCGAAAACGCCCTCCGATCACAGCACCGCGTGACGCGTCAGGGTCTCGATGTCGCTCGCCGAGCTCCACGCCCCGACGGACGCGCGTACCAGCCCCCAGCCGGGGATGCTGCGCACGATGACCCCCGCTTCAGCCAACCTCGCCACCTCCGCCTCGGGATCCTCGACCCGCCACGAGACGAGCGTCGAGCGGCCGCGCGGAGCAACCTCGAGGCCACGCTCCTCGAGGCCGGCCACGAGCGCGGCGGACATGTCGGCGGCGCGGCCATGGACCCACTGCCACCCCGGGGCTTCGAGGACCTCGAGCGACGCGAGCGCCCAGGAGCTGCGCACCCCGGGGGGAAAGCCATGGTCGAAGCGGGTGGCGCCCTCCGCGGGCACGAGGTCGAGCGGATCGCTGCCCCGGG
>DATCEM010000518.1:0-3576 GCA_036510175.1 Solirubrobacteraceae bacterium
CGAAACGCGGCGGCCGCGTCTACGGCACGCCGAAATCCGACCGGATCCTCGCCCTCGGAGCCTACGAGCGCGTAGCAGGCCTCGGCGGCAACGACTGCCTCAACGGCACCGGCGGTCACCAGACGATCTATGACGGCAACGGCCAGGACCATGTGTACGGCGGTCGGGCCTTCAACCGCATCGGCGTCGGCAACGGCAACGACTACGTCAACGGCCGTAACGGCAGCGACTGGATCACCGCCGGCAACGGCAAGGACACCGTCTACGGCGGTCACGGCAGCAGCCGCATCGACGTCGGTCTGGGCAAGGACCACGTCTACGGCGGAGCGGGCAAGAACAAGATCTTCGCCGCCGCCAACGGCGCCAAGGTCAGCTGCGGCACCGGCCGCCACAACACGGCCTTCCTGAGGACGGCCGCCAAGAAGTACGCCAGCAAGCACGGCTGCGAGAAGATCCACCTGCTCAACTAAGGGCAGAACTCGAGTCCGACACCGGTAGTCGTGAAGGCCGGGAGCGCGAAGAGCGCTCCCGGCCTTCGGTGCGTCAGGCGAAGCGCCTCGGTGGCCTGTCCCGTACTATTGCTGCCCGTCCTGGCATCCGGGGGCTGCCTGACGATCCTTCGATGCTCAGCCGAGGGGAAGATCCATTGCAGGCAGTGATCAGATCCTCGCTGGCGGCGCTCGTCGCAGTCACGCTCGCCGCGTGCGGCGCCGGCGCGAGCGCCTCGACGCCGCCTCGGACGGGCACGCAGACGCAGACCGCGACGCAGACCGCGACGCAGACCGCGACGAATAGCGCCGAGACGACCACGGCGCCGGCCTTCCTCCCAGGAACCGGGAGGCCGCCGGTGACCATCGGCGACAAGAACTTCACCGAGGAGTTCATCCTCGGCGAGCTCTACGGACAGGCGCTCACCGCGCAGGGATTCGCGGTCAGCCTGAATAAGAACATCGGCTCCACCCAGGTCACCACGCAGGCGCTCCAGGATGGCCAGCTCGACATGTACCCCGAGTACGTCGGCACCTTCAACACCGATGTCGCGGACAACCCCCGGACGTTCACCAACGCGCGCGAGGCGTTCTCCGCGGCGCAGCGCTACGCGGTAGCCCACGGCCTGCGCCTCCTGCGACCGACGCCGTTCTCCGATACTGATGCGATCGCCGTGCTCGCCTCGTATGGAGCGGAACACCATCTGCGGGGGATCGCCGACCTCAGCCGGGTGCAAAGTGACCTGGCGCTCGGGGCTCCGCCCCAGTTCGCCGACAGCCAGACCGGGCTCCTCGGGATGCAGTCCGTGTACGGGGTGACCCCGGCCCATGTCCAGCCCGAGGCGATCGGCCTGCAGTATCAGGCCCTACAGAGCGGCTCGGTGCAGGCGGCGGACGTGTTCACCACCGACGGAGAGCTCGCCTCAGGGCAATATCAGCTACTCAATGATCCCGCTCGCCTGTTCGGGTTCGGCAACGTGGTCCCGGTGGTGACCCAGGCTGCGCTGCTCAGTGAGGGGCCCGCCTTCGCCCACACGATCGACAGCGTCAGCGCCCAGCTCACGACCGCGGCGATGCGCCAGCTCAACGCCGACGTCAACATCTACAACATGACTCCGGCGGATGCCGCCAAGCAGTTCCTGCTCGCGCACGGTCTTCTGAGCGGTTAGCCCGGCGCCGGTGCCCTCATCGGCCGCTCGAGCCGAATCCGCCCGCCCCGCGCTCTGAGAGCTCGAGCTCGTCGACCACGACGACGCTCGGAGCCTCGACCGCCACGAGGACGAGCTGCGCGATGCGGTCGCCCGGGCGGATCTCGCACGGCTCGGCGCGGTCGGTGTTGAGCAGGAGCACGTGGAGCTCGCCGCGGTAGCCCGAGTCGATCAGCCCCGGCGCGTTGACCAGAGCGATTCCGTGCCGCTGCGCCAGGCCCGAGCGGGGCAGCACGAGACCGGCGCGTCCCGCCGGGATCTCGACGGCGATGCCCGTGCGCAGGGAGGCCCGTTGGCCCGGACCGAGCGTGGCGCCCTCGAGCGCGTAGAGGTCGAGCCCGGCGTCTGCGGGATGGGCGCGCGTGGGGATCTGTGCGTCGGGGTCAAGACGCCGTACGCGCAGGCTCATCCGGCGCGGCCGCTGACCGCGAAGCGGTCGTAACGTCCGATGAGCCCCGCGGGGAGGCGCGCGGTGACGCGAACCCCTTCGGGCGTGTCCTCGCGCTCGAGGTCACCCGCGATGTCGTGGAGCTCGGCGAGGCGCCCTCCCTCGTCGTAGGGAACGAGGAGCTCCACCGCGTGCAGCGTGCGCGCGAACTCGTCCTCGATCCGCTGGGTCAGGCGCTCGAGCCCGAGTCCGGTGACCCCGGAGACGATGACGGCGTCGGGGTGGCGGCGCTCGAGCTGCTCGAGGCGCTCGGGCTCGACGATGTCCGCCTTGTTGAGGACGAGAACCCTGGCCGCCTCCTCGGCGCCTATCTCCGCGAGGACATCCTCGACGGCCGCGGTCATCATCGCCAGGTCCTCCGGTTCCGCCGAGGCATCGACCACGTGGAGGATGAGGTCCGCCAGCCGGGTCTCCTCGAGCGTTGCACCGAACGCGTCGACGAGCTGGTGCGGGAGCTTGCGGATGAATCCGACGGTGTCGGTGAGCAGGTAATCCCGGCCGCCGGCGCGCAATACGCGCGTGGTCGGGTCGAGGGTGTGAAAGAGAGCGTCGCGTACGCCCACCTCTGAGCCGGTGAGGGCGTTGAGGAGCGTCGACTTGCCGGCGTTGGTGTAGCCGGCCAGGGCCACCGAAGGCAGGTGGGCACGTGCCCGCTCAGCCCGCATGACCCCGCGGCTCGAGCGCACGTGGCCGAGGCGGCGTCTGAGGGCGGCGATCCGGTCGCGCGCGAGCCGGCGGTCGGTCTCGATCTGGGTCTCGCCGGGTCCCCGCGTGCCGATCCCGCCGCCGAGTCGCTCGAGGTGCGACCACAGGCCGCGCATGCGTGCGAGGTTGTATTCGAGCTGGGCGAGCTCCACCTGGAGCTTGCCGTCGGCGGTATGGGCGTGACCGGCGAAGATGTCGAGGATCACCGCGGTGCGGTCGATCACCGGCATCCCCAGCGCCGTCTCGAGGTTGCGCTCCTGGCGAGGACTGAGCTCGTCGTCGCAGGCGACGAGGTTCGCGTCGGCGGCGACGAGCTCGCCCTTGAGCTCCTCGAGCTTGCCCGAGCCCAGGTAGGTATTGGGGTGCGGCTGCTCGCGTCGCTGGACGAGCTCGCCCACGACCGCCGCGCCGGCCGTGTCCAGAAGCTCTTTGAGCTCGCCGAGCTCCTCCTCGCCCTGCTCGGGGACCACGGCGATGGCGAATGCGCGCTGTCGTGCGCGGCCGCCGTTCGGGCGGCCGTCTGGGGAGGTCGTCGACTGGCGGGTGCGCCCGTTGCGGCTTCGCTGCACAACCACCATGGTAGCCGCGCGAGGGGCGACTCCGGTCCCCTGGTCGCGGCGCTTGCGAGCTACTAGTGGACGTGTCCGGAAGTGATGCGGCTCATGCGGCGAGCGCCAGTGGTTCGGGCTGGTGACGAGTGATCTTCTCGATCACGGCGTCGAGCTTG
>DATCEM010000519.1:0-15834 GCA_036510175.1 Solirubrobacteraceae bacterium
TCGCCAACGTCGATGACCCGAGCGCCCTCACCCATCTCATCGCCGGCGCGCTGCGGCTGAAGACCGAGGAGAAGCAGGCGCTGCTCGAGGAGCTCGATGTCGCCAAGCGGCTCCGGCGGCTGTCGGAGATCCTCGCCCGCGAGCTCGAGCTCGTGGCGATCGGGTCGAAGATCCAGTCGCAGGTCCAGTCCGAGCTCGAGAAGGGTCAGCGCGAGTTCTTCCTGCGCCAGCAGCTGAAGGCGATCCACGACGAGCTCGGCGAGACCGACGAGGTCCAGGCGGAGGCCGACGAGCTCCGCGAGCAGCTCGCCGCCCTCGATCTGCCCGAAGAGGTACGCAAGCAGGTCGATCGCGAGCTCGCCCGGCTCGAGCGCCTCCAGCCGGCGATGGCCGAATACGGCGTCGTACGCGGCTACCTCGAGTGGATCGCCGCCCTGCCCTGGAACATCTCGACCGAGGACAAGCTCGATCTCGCGCATGCTCGCGAGGTGCTCGACGAGGATCACTACGACATCGAGCAGGTCAAGGAGCGGATCCTCGAGTTCCTTGCCGTGCGCAGCCTCAAGCCCGACGCGCGGGGCTCGATCCTCCTCTTCGTGGGGCCCCCCGGTGTGGGCAAGACCTCGCTCGGACGCTCGATCGCCAGGGCTCTCGGTCGCAAGTTCGAGCGCATCAGCGTCGGCGGGGTGCGCGACGAGGCCGAGATCCGCGGGCACCGGCGCACCTACATCGGCGCCATGCCGGGCACGATCATTCGCGCCATGCGCGACGCCGGGGCGAACAATCCGCTGCTCATGATCGACGAGATCGACAAGATGGGCGCCGACTTCCGCGGTGATCCGTCGAGCGCGATGCTCGAGGTGCTCGACCCCGAGCAGAACCAGACCTTCCGCGACCACTACCTGGACCTCCCCTTCGACCTCTCGAACGTCATCTTCGTCACCACCGCCAACACGATCGAGACGATCCCGGGCCCGCTGCGCGACCGGATGGAGATGATCCAGCTCGCGGGCTACACCGAGGGCGAGAAGCTCGAGATCGCCAAGCGATACCTCGTCCCGCGCCAGGTCGAGCGCAACGGCTTGAAGCCGAGCCGGATCGCCTTCAGCGATTCCGCGCTGCGCGCGATCATCTCCGGCTACACCCGCGAAGCCGGCGTCCGCCAGCTCGAGCGGGAGATCGGGGCGGTGTGCCGCAAGGTGGCCCGCCAGTTCGCCGAGGGAAAGGCGAAGCGCAAGGTCATGGTCACCGAGCCGCGCGTGCGCGATCTCCTGGGCCGGCGCAAGTTCTTCTCGGAATCGCGACGCCGGACCTCGAGGCCCGGCGTCGCCACCGGGCTCGCCTGGACTCCGGTCGGCGGTGACGTGCTGTTCATCGAGGCGACGGCGATGCCCGGCAGCGGCAAGCTCCAGATCACCGGCCAGCTCGGCGACGTGATGAAGGAATCGGCCCAGGCCGCTCTCTCCTATCTGCGAAGTCACGCGGATGGGCTCTTTCCCGAGCTCCCCGAGGACTACTTCGCCACCCACGACCTGCACATCCACGTGCCCGCGGGGGCGATCCCCAAGGACGGCCCGAGCGCAGGCATCACCATCGCCACGGCCGTGGCCTCGCTCCTCTCCGGACGACCGGCGCGTGCCGATGTCGCGATGACCGGCGAGATCACGCTGACCGGCCAGGTGCTGCCCATCGGCGGCCTCAAGGAGAAGGCCCTGGCGGCCCAGCGGGCGGGGATCAGGCGCATCATCGCCCCCGCGCTGAACGAGCACGACATCGAGGACATCCCCGAGCACCTGCGCAAGAATCTCGACTTCATGTTCGCCAGCGATTACCGCCAAGTCTTCGACGAGGCGCTCGAGACGAGACGCCCGCGACGGCGCGCCACAGTCGGGGCGACGTGATTCACCAAGCGCGATAGGGGTATCCCTCCAACGAGCGCCGAGTTACTTGGCGTATCCTCACGACCACGAGCCCACGCACGGAGGAGAGCAATGTCATTACGCAAGAAGGCCAGGAAGAAGGCTAAGGCGACCGCAGCGGCGGTCCCGTTCAACCCCGCCGATGTAGCCAACATCGCCACGGCCAACCCGTACATCATGCGCCTGATCGAGGACGCCGAGCTCCGCGACAGCGTCCGCACGGCGCTCGATTCGACGCGTAGCGCCTACAACCGGCTTTCGAACGGCAAGGCACCGGCCAAGGTGCTGCTCGATGACAAGAAGCTGCACCATGACCTGCGCACCGCGGTCGACGCGATCCGTTCGGCGACCGAGGCGCTGTCGGACGAGAAGAAGAAGAAGCGCGGCCGAAGGGGCCTTACCTTCGGGCGCATTGTGCTCCTCGCCGGGGTCGGTTCCGGGGTAGCGGTCGCCGCCAGCGAGAAGCTTCGCTCGAAGGTCCTCGACACGCTGTTTGGTGCTGAGGAGGAGTTTGAGTACGCGCCCCCGGCCACGACGCCGGCTTCGGTGCCTGCGCCTGCTCCGGCGGCGTAGCTAGCCGGCGCCGTGGCTTGCGAGTTCCCCTCCAGGGGCCGGTAGCTGGGCTCCTGGGGGAACTCGCCGGTGCTGGTGGGGCGGGCGCTTTGGCGGGGCCATACTGCTGTGGATGCGGCGTTTTGCTCTGTTTGGCGCGGCCTTGGTGGTGGTGCTGCTGGTGGTGGCCCAGCTGGTGCTGCCGGGGATTGCGGCTCGGGAGCTTCGGGATCGGCTGGCTCGGTCGGGGCGGGTCGTCTCGGTTTCCGTGGCGGCGTTTCCGGCGATTGAGCTGCTTTGGCATCACGCTGGGAAGGTGGACGTGCACCTTGCGAGTTATCGGGCGCGCACGGGGACGGGCCTGGGGCGTGCGCTTGACCGGACGGCGCACGCGGGCTCGATCAACGCTCGAATCGACACGCTGAATACGGGTCTGGTCACGCTGCGCGATGTGACGCTGCGCAAGCGAGGCGATGTCCTCACCGGTAGGGCGATCCTCACCGAGGCCGACCTCCAGGCGGCGCTCCCGGACGGGCTCGAGGTCCAGCCGGTCGCTTCGGGCGACGGCAAGCTCGTCCTCCAGGGGACCGCGCTCGGGCTGAGCGCCGACGCCACCCTGAGCGCCGTCGACGGGGCGCTCCAGATTGCCCCCGACGTTCCCCTGATCGGCGGGCTGTTCACCATCACCCTGTTCCGTGACCCTCACGTCGACGTGCAGGGGGTCGGGGCGAGCTCGGCTCCCGGGGGCTTCTCGGTGTACGCGAGCGCACGCCTACATTAGGCCCGGAAGTTCGGCGCCAGCCGAACTTCCAATGGAATCGGCGCCCGCGGATTCTACCGCCAGCCGATTCCACCGCCAGCCTATTTCACGGCTTGGGCGAGCGCCAGGCGGCTCGCAGCCGGCGCTCGATCTCCTCGCCCAGCTCATCGATGGCGATCCGCTCCTGGTTCAGGCTGTCGCGGTCTCGCAGCGTCACCGTGCGGTCCTCGAGCGACTGGTGATCGACGGTGACCGCCCACGGGGTCCCGATCTCGTCCTGGCGCCGGTAACGCCGTCCGATCGCGCCGCCCTCGTCGTACTCGGTCTGCACGCGCCCGCGAAGGTCCAGGTAGATCTCGCGGGCGAGCTCGGGCTGGCCGTCCTTACGCACGAGCGGGAGCACGGCGACCTTGACCGGCGCGAGCAGCGGGTGCAGGCGGAGCACGGTCCGCTGCTCGCCCTCGATCTCGTCCTCGTCGTAGGCATCGACGAGGAAGGCCAGGGTCGCCCGATCGGCCCCCGCGGCCGGCTCTATGACGTGGGGGAGGTAGCGCTCGCCCGTCGCCGTGTCGACGTACTCGAGCTTCGCCCCTGAGTTCTCGGCATGCTGTGAGAGGTCGAAATCGCCCCGGTTGGCGATGCCCTCGAGCTCCTGCCACCCGATCGGGAAGAGATACTCGATGTCGCTCGTCGCGCTCGAGTAGTGGGAGAGCTCGTCGGCGTCGTGGGGGCGCAGGCGCAGGTGATCGGTCCGCAGCCCGAGCCGCAGATACCAGTTCATGCGCTGCTCGAGCCAGTGCTCGAACCACTTCTCGGCCTCGTCCGGAGGCACGAAGAACTCCATCTCCATCTGCTCGAACTCCCGGGTCCTGAAGATGAAGTTCCCCGGGGTGATCTCGTTGCGGAAGCTCTTGCCCACCTGGGCGATCCCGAAGGGTGGCTTCTTGCGCGAGAACTGGAGGTAGTTGCGGAAATTGAGGAAGATGCCCTGCGCGGTCTCGGGCCGCAGATAGACGGTCGCGCCTTCCTCCTTGACCGGTCCCACTGTGGTCTCGAACATGAGATTGAAGTCGCGAGCCTCGGTCAGGTCGCAGTCGGAGGTTTCGCCGGGTCGCTTGGACGGCTTGCGCCCACAGTTCTCGAACTCGAGCTGGTCGGCGCGGAAGCGCAGCTTGCACGTGCGGCAGTCGATCAGGGGGTCGGTGAAGCCCTGCAGGTGGCCGCTGGCCTCCCAGGTCTTCGGGTGCAGGATGATCGCCGAGTCGAGCGCGACGACGTCGTCTCGCTCCTGGAGCATCGAGCGCCACCACTGGTTCTTGACATTCGTCTTGAGCAGGACCCCGTAGTGTCCGTAGTCGTAAGCCGACCCCAGGCCGCCGTAGATCTCGCTGCTCGGGAGCACGAAGCCGCGGCGCTTGGACAGCGAGACGATCTTCTCCATGGTGACGACGTCGTTGGGCATCGAGCGAGGATGCTATCCGGCGTCGCCGCCCTGGCACTCTCGCCCTGGGAGTGCCAAGGAGCCGGAGTTATCCGCAACCCCGCGGGCTATACTTGGTAAAGCTATGCCGACCTACGAATACCGCTGTGACAAGGGGCACGACTTCGAGGTCATGAAGCGCATGTCCGACGACCCGGTCCTCGAGTGCGAGGTCTGCGGAGCACCGGTCAGGCGCGTTTTCTCACCCGTGGCCGTGCACTTCAAGGGCACCGGGTTCTACAGCACCGACTACGGCTCGAAGAACCGAGCACGCGAGCTCAAGGAGAAGGATGCCGCCGAGGCCAAGGTGAAGAAGGCCAAGGATGACTCGTCGAGCTCGGACTCGTCGGAGAAGAAGAAGAAGCCCGACACGACCCCGGCGAAGACCGAGACCAAGGCGTCGGCGGCGGACTGAGCACCCGGGCGGCCCGGCCGAGGGCCTCGCTCAGCCGCTGAGGAGCTTGCGGACGTCGCTCGAGACATTGCTCGGTGAGACCGTGAGGCCGTCCTCGCCGTCCGGCAGGACCTCCGAGCCCGATGGCTTGACGATCTGCACCGGCGCTGAGCCCCCGATCTCGCTCGCGGCGAACAGGCTCATCAGGGTGAAGCCGCCCATGTCGGTCCGCAGCGCCTGTGGCGCGGACCACGAAGCCCAGGGAAGCCGGAAGAACGTTCCCGGCGAGATGAGCTGGGACTTGATCGCGTTGAGGATCTTCTGCTGGTAGCCCTCGCGGGTGAGGTCGCTGCTCGACGCGTTGCAGCCGTTGTCCCGTGTTCGCGCGAGGGTGAGCGCCTGGATCCCGGTGAGGTGGTGCGTCCCGGGCTTCAGGAACAGCGAGAAGCCGCCCTTCTTGACTCCGCCGCTGATCGTCGAGCAGATCCGCCCGGTGGTGACGTCGATTCCTCCGATCGCGTCGATGAACTTCGGGAAGTTCGCGAGGTTGACGATGATCACGTGGTTGATCTTGATGCCCGTGAACTGCTCGACCGTCTTGAGCGTCAGCGCCGGACCGCCGTACGCGTAGGCGGCGTTGATCTTGGTCGTCCCGACGCCCGGGATCGGTGTGACCGTGTCCCGGGGGATCGACAGCCGGCGCGAGACGCCACCGCCGATCCGCCACAGCATCAGCGTGTCCGAACGGCTGCCGGCATCGCTGGTATCGGCTCCAGGCTCCTTCGAGCCGGCCGGACGCTGGTCGGTTCCGATGATGAGGATGGTGTCGGCCGAGGTCAGCATGTTCCCCCCGGGCGCCAGCTCGGCCTGCGCCGCGGCGGGGATCGAGCCCGACTGCTCCTGGGCGCTGATCATGAAGAGGACGAACGAGAAGAAGACCCAGGCCACCACCGCGATCCCCAGATAGGCGAGACCGCGCCGCCACGTCGGTCGGTACCAGCGCCGGCCTTCGCCGGGAAGCTGATCACGCTCGCGCCCCTGGCGACGAGGTGCCGGGAGCTCATCCGGGAGCTCGGCGTCCTCCTCGCCCCGCAGGCGCGCGCGCAGCCCTCGCGGACGCGAGCTGTAGACCTTGTAGGGCGGTTCGGGCTCCTGGCGGCTGGCCCGCCGGGGTCGGTCGTTAGCGGCGGCGGGTTCGGCGTCGGGGCTGGGGCCCTGGCCCTGGCGGTCCCGTCCCGCCGCGGACGCGGCGTCCGGGCGCGAAGCCTTACGGGGGCGGTCCTCGCCCGCTCGGTAAACCCGGTACTCGGGCGCCTCTTCGGTGGGAGTGCGCTTTCTACGGTCGTCTGGCATGGCAGCGTCTGGTTGTAGCAATACCCGTTCGCCGGGTGGCGCCAAGGCCCTGCCGAACGCATCGCCGGGCGACCGTCCATATAGTGGCTGACATGTCCTCTCGGCGCGTCATCGGCGTCGACGTGGGCGGGACGAAGCTGCTGGCCGGTGTCGTCGATGCGCGGTTCGGGGTGCACCATCGCGCGCAACGGTCGGTACGGGGTCTCGACCAGTCAACCCTGCTCGACACGGCCGTCGCCGCCGTCCACGAGGCGCGCGACGCGGCCGGAGGCGAGATCGACGCGGTCGGCTTCGGTATTCCCTCGCTCATCGACCAGCGCACCGGCATGGCGGTGGTCGCGGTGAACCTCGCGCTCGCGGACATTCCCTTCCGCGACGTGATGGCCGAGCGGCTCGGCCTGCCCGTGTTCGTCGACAACGATGGAAACGTCACCGCCCTCGCCGAGCACCAGGCCGGGGCCGCGCGCGGGGCACGCGAGGCCGTCGTGCTCACCGTCGGTACGGGGATCGGCGGCGGCCTGATCCTCCGCGGCGAGCTCTACCGCGGCGGGATCGGCTCCGCTGGTGAGCTCGGCCACATGGTCATCGACATGGACGGTCCGCCGTGCCAGGGAAACTGTCCGAGCCATGGCTGTGTCGAGGCGCTCGCGTCGGGTACCGCGCTCGCCAGGGAAGCGCAGCGGCTGGCGCTCGAGCGACCCCGGTCGGGCCTCGGGTTGGCGCTCGCGGCCGGGCGTCAGCCGACGGGACCGCTGGTCACCGAGCTCGCGCACGACGGGGACGCCGCCGCGACCGAGGCGCTGGCGCTGATCGGACAGCGGCTCGGGGTCGCGATCGCGAGCTTGGTCAACATCTTCAACCCGGAGGTCGTGGTCGTGGGCGGCGGCGTGATCGCCGCCGGCGAGCTGCTCCTGGGCCCGGCGCGGGCGGTCGTCGCCGAGCGTGCGCTGCCGCCCTCGCGTGACGTGGTGAGGATCGTGGCCGCCCGGTTCGGCGTCGAGGCCGGAATGGTGGGCGCGGCGGTCCTCGCCTTCGACGGGTTGGCACAGCAAGCGGAGGACGACGCGTGAGTCTCGCCGCCCCTAGCGCCGGTCGCCTCGTCGTCTGCCCGACGCCGATCGGGAATCTCGAGGACGTGACCCTGCGCGTGCTCTCGGCGCTGCGCGATGCCGATGTCGTCGCGTGCGAGGACACCAGGCGCACGCGCATCCTGCTCGACCGGTACGGCGTCAAGGCGCGACTGGTCAGCTACCACGAACATAACGAGCGCGAGCGCGCCATCGAGCTCGTGGAGCGGATGCGCGAAGGCGCCGTGGTCGCGCTGGTCTCCGACGCCGGCATGCCTCTGGTCAGCGATCCCGGGTTCGTGCTCGTGCGCGCGTGCGTCGCCGCCGGGCTGGCCGTCGAAGTACTACCCGGCGCCTCCGCCGCGCTGGCGGCACTGGTGGCGAGCGCGCTGCCCGCCGACCGGTGGCGCTTCATCGGCTTCCTGCCGCGCAAGCGGGCTGAGCTCGAACGGGCCTTCGCCTCGCCGGAAACGCTGGTCGCCTTCGAGTCCCCCCGGCGCGTCGCGGCTTCGCTTGCTGTGCTCGCCGGGCTTGACGCGGACCGACAGGTCGCCGTGTGCCGCGAGCTGACGAAGGTGCACGAGGAGGTCGTGCGCGGCACCGCGGCCGAGCTCGCCACCCGCTACCGGGCGCAGCCGCCCCGTGGGGAGGTCGCGCTCGTCGTCGGACCCGCTCCCGAGGAGGAGGGAGAGCTCGGGGCGGCGCTCGAGGCGCTTGCGCGACTTGTCGCGGCAGGAGCGAAGCCGCGCCCGGCGGCCGCGGTGGTCGCCGAGCTGACCGGCGTCGGCGCGAACGCGCTGTACAAGGCGCTCACCGACCGCGAGTAGGATCGACCTCATTCGGTCGCTTCCGACTGCGCGGCGTGCATCGCGTGACCGGCGATATCGCGCTCTGCGCGAAAGAGCCCGGCACGGGCCGGGCTCTGAATCTCTGTCTCTACACGCGCGCCGGCTGCGGCCGCACGTTCGAATGCTCCTGCAGGGTTGAAAGGCTCGTGAGGAAGAGGGTCTTGTCAATCCGACCGTTGAAGATCGGGACGCCTAGCTCTAAGCACTTGTCGATGACGGCTCGTCGTTCCAGTCCGGCTTCGCGTGCGAGCTCGGTGGGCGTCAAATGAATCGCCATAGGCTACTTTCCCTCCTGTCAGATTCACTACATGACTACAAGTATGCCGTCATCGGCGGACGGGTTCAATGCCCAGCTTGGATGGTTGGCCCTGCTCGTGGGGGATCGACACGCCCGCCTGTGGGATAGCGGTCCCGCTAGGTCACCGAGGGTGCGTGGCAAGAGGGAGATCGGGGTAAGGTTGAGAGTAGTGATCGGTTCGGTAGTGCTTTACAAACCGGTCGAATAAACGCTAGAGTTCATATCTCATGTAGGGGATCTCGAACTTGTAGGGGAAGAAGACTGGTCATGGCAGCCGCGCTACGCGTGACCCCAATCTCACACGATTGCTCGGACCTCGATCTCGTCGCGGCGGTCAGGCGAGGGAGCGACACGGCATTCGAGGAACTCTATTCGCGCTACAGCGATCGGATCGGCGCCTACGTCCGGGGCATGGTCGCAGACCACGGCCGCGCCGAGGACGTCACGCAGGAGATCTTCATCGCAGCGCTGCGGCGGATGCGCGAGACCGATCGGACGATCGTCTTCAAGCCGTGGATCTACGAGATCGCCAAGAACGCGTGCATCGACAGCTTCCGGCGCACCCGCCGGGCTCAGGAGGTCTCGCTCGACGCCGATGACGGCCTCTCCTCGGCTGATCGCGGGCGGCTCACGGTCGTCACCACGCCCGACGTCGCGCTCGACAGCAAGCAGGCTCTCCACGATCTACGCGGCGCGTTTGGCGGGCTCTCGGACAGCCACCACGAGATCCTCGTGCTCCGTGAGCTCGAGGGCCGTTCCTACAACGACATCGGCGAGCGCCTGGGGATGACCCGGCCCGTGGTCGAGAGCACCCTGTTCCGCGCGCGCCGGCGCCTGGCCGAGGAGTACAACGAGCTCGCCAGCGGCCGCCGCTGTGAGTTCGTGCGCACGATGGTCGATTCCGGACCCCATTACTCGCTGGGGATTCGTGACCGCCGCCGAATCGCGCGGCATCTGGAGCACTGCCAGCGCTGCCGCGCGCACGCTCACGCAGCGGGCTTCGATCAGTCGACCCTGAACATGCCGAGCGTCGCCGCCAAGATCGCCGCGCTTGTGCCCATCCCCCTGCTGCGTGCCCGCTGGGACACGGTCGAGAGCTTCGGGTCACACCGGGGGCGGCCATCGCTGCTCCTGCGCTCGGTCCACGCGCTCGCACGCTCCTCCGATCAGATCGTCGGGGCGAGCGCGGGTGGCGGCCGGGGCGCCGCCACCGCCGCGGCGATCGTGCTGGCCGGCGTCAGCGGTGGGATCGTCACCGCGGCCTCCTCTCAGCCCGCCAGCTCTTCCCACCGCATGGGGATCCACGCTTTCGCCTCTGACGGAGGCGCCCGGCCCACCGCCAAGGTTCACGGCTCGGCACCCCGGACGGCCACCGCCCAAGCGCGGTCGCTGAGCGCGGAGAAGTCCTCCGTCGCCTCCGGCCGCGCCGTCGCCTCCAGCGGTCTCTTTTCGCGCAGCGGAGCCGGCACCAGCGCCGCCGGTCGTGGCGCTGCCGGCGCCAAGGTCCCCGCCGGCACGAAGGTGCCCGCCGGCTCCTCGCCGAAGACGCCCGCTCCTGCGGTCTCGGGTGAACCCTCGAGCGCGGGGGGCAGGGAATCCCCCGCCGGGGGAGCTCGCGCGGGTGGCGCCGGTGACGGGACCGGCGCGGGCACGGGCGGATCCGCCGGATCGACGGGCGCGGGCTCGCCCCCGACGGGGACGGTGACGGCGCCGGTCGGGCCCATGCCCACTCCCACGCTGCCGACCGGGGTCCTGTCGACCACGCTCGGCGGGCTGACGGGAGGCGGGTCCCATCCGCCCCCGGTCATCGGCTCGGGCACCGGCTCGGGCTCGGCGGGTTCGCTCACAGGCACACTCAGCGGCATCGCCGGACTGCTCGGCCACTCCTGAGCCGGGCACACGACGCCGGGGCGCGGAGGCCCCCTGTGGGATACTGGGTTCCTCGGGGCGTGGCGCAGCCTGGTAGCGCGCACCGTTCGGGTCGGTGAGGTCCCCGGTTCAAATCCGGGCGCCCCGATGTTTCCCTGCCAGGAGGCCACCTTTTCTCGGACCGATTTGTGCACGGTCCGGACGCAGCTCCGTGTCTACGGCGCCGCCGGTTGGTCACCCGCCGCCGCGATAATCGAGGATCCCGACGAGGTCACCGCCGCCGCGCGGGAACGGATCGGGTCGATCCCGAACGCCTGCGGGTCGCGACAGCAGGGAGCCGCCAAGCGTGCCCCTTGGGAAGCACGAGCGATCACCTTGCCCGTCATTCACGTTGCCCGCTGTTGGTGACGCCGCCAGCGATGCGGGGCGGAGCGGACTGCGCTCCGTCCTCTCGCTACTCTGCGCAAGGCGGTTTCGTTGCGCCGTCGACGATGAGTGAACGTCTCGAAGAGGACCGGCTTAGACGACTTGTCGAGCTTGGGCCGTCGCTGGTATCCGAGCTCGATCTCGAAACGCTGCTCGATCGACTGCTCGAGACCGCGAGGGAGGTCACGGGGGCAAGGTACGCCGCGCTTGGCGTCCTCGATGCGGACCGCCGGGAGCTCGAGCGCTTCCTCACGCGAGGGCTCTCGGAGGACGAGGAGAGCGCGATCGGCGCGCGGCCGCGGGGGCGTGGTGTGCTGGGGCTCGTCGTCGAGAATCCCCAGCCCCTGCGGGTAGGGGTTCTCAGCGACCATCCGAGCTCGTTCGGCTTCCCGGCCGGGCACCCTCCGATGCGGAGCTTCCTCGGGGTGCCGATCCTCATCCGCGGCAAGGCGTGGGGGAACCTCTATCTCACGGACAAGGAAGGAGGCGAGTTCGACAGCGGCGACGAGCAATCGATCGTGACGCTGGCCGCGTGGGCGGCGAGCGCGATCGAGCACGCCCGTCTCCTCACCGCTGCCGAGAAGCGCCAAGAGGCACTCGAGCGGGCGGTCCGCGGGCTCGAGGCTACGCAGGCCATCGCGGTGGCGCTGGGGGCGGAGACGGATCTCTCGCGGGTGCTCGAGCTCATCGCCGAGCGCGGCCGCGCGATCGTCGATGCCCGCAGCGTCGTGATCCTGCTCCAGGACGGCGATGACCTCGTCGTCGCGGTCGGTGCCGGCCACAGCCAGCCGCACGTCGGGGTGAGGATCCCCGTGGCGCACTCGACCTCGGGACAGGTCATGCTCGCCGGGCAGCCTTCGCGCATCACCAACCCCGACTCGCAGCTCCAGGTCTCACCGGAGATATTGGGGGTCCCCGAAGCTCGCTCGGCCCTGTTCGTGCCGCTGACCTATCGAGGCAAGGCTCTGGGCGTGCTCGAGGCGTTTGATCGCGGTCAGCGAGCCCAGACGTTCACCGAGGAGGACGAGCAGGTGCTGGTCGCGTTCGCCGCCAGCGCGGCCACGGCGGTGGCGACGGCTCAGACCGTCCAGGCTGATCGCCTTCGCCATACCCTCGAAGCGGCCGAGGCCGAGCGCAAGCACTGGGCCCGTGAGCTCCACGACGAGACGCTCCAAGCGCTCGGCGGGCTGAAGGTGCTTGCGTCCGCCGCCGGGCGCTACGGCGATCCGGAGCGCATGGCGGGGGCGCTGGCTGAACTGGTGGCGGGTCTCGAGGGGGAGATCGAAAGCCTCCACTCGATCATCAGCGAGCTGCGTCCCGCTTCGCTCGACGACCTCGGGCTGCGCCCGGCGATCGAGACGCTGGCGCAGCGTCACCGAGTTGTGCACGGAACTGAGGTGGAGTGCCGGCTGACGCTCCCCGATCCGGCCGAGAGCGACCGCCGGCTCGCGCCGGAGCTTGAGACCGCCGTGTATCGGCTCGTGCAGGAAGCGCTGACGAATGTGGCCAAGCACGCGGGTGCCAAACAAGTAAGGATCGATGTGGCAGCGGCCGACGGCCAGGTGAAGCTGGAGGTGGCCGACGATGGCACCGGATTCGACGTCGCCGTCGCCGAGGCAGGATTCGGTCTGACGGGGATGCGAGAGCGTGTCGCGCTCACCGGTGGCGTGATCGAGATCGCCTCCGGCCGCGGCGGGACGACCGTTCGCGCCACGCTTCCCGCGCGCTTTACCGTCGCGCCCGATGATCCGGGACGAGCGCGTTAGGCCACGGAGTCCGGCAGCTCGATCAAGCGATGCTCGAGGGCAAAGCGCACGAGCTCAGCGCGCGAGGTGAGCCTGAGCTTCTGGTGGATGTGCGACCGGTGCGCTTCGATCGTGCGGATCGAGAGGAAGAGCTGTGCGGCGATCTCTGGGTTGGTGTGCCCGAGGGCGATGAGCCGTAGGATCTCGAGCTCGCGCTCGCTCAGATCACCCGGTCGCGCGTCGACGGGTTGCGCGGCGAGCCGCGCTCCGAGCTGCGGATTAAGGTACGTCCCACCGTTCGCGGCCAGCCTGACGGCGAGGACGAGCTCGCCGTCGGCGGCGTCCTTGAGCACGTAGCCCACGGCGCCGGCGCCGAGCGCTTGGCGCGCGAAGGCGGGGTCGCGCTGCATGGTGAGCACGACGATCCTCGTCTCGGGAGCCTCTTCTCGCATCCTGGGAATGAGCTCGAGCCCGGATCCGCCGGGCATGTTCAGATCGAGGATGAGAACGTCGGGGTGATGCCCACGGACGTAGCGAGCGGCGTCCTCGGCATTGGCGGCTTCGGCCACGACCTCGAAGCCCGTCTCCGTCTCCAAGAGGAACCGCAGGCCGGCGCGCACCACTGAATGGTCGTCGGCGAGGACGATGCGGACCGGCGGTTCGGGATCTGGTGCGGCCTCGGTCATCGAGTAGTTCACGGTAGCGCCGCCAGAGCCGCGGCGAATGCGGGGTTTCCCGCAGTTCGCTCGCGGGTTCCCGCACCTGCACTCGCCGAGTAGTTCCCCGCAGTCGGTTCGCGTGGCACCACCGCTGTCGGCCCCCGTCAGGAAACCTAGTCTCGTCCTGTGACCTCGATGGCTCATGTCCCGCCACCGGCCGACCAGTCGCCGGTCGCCCTGCGCCCGGCGCGGAGCCGGAGCCGCAGGCGCGGGATGGCGCGGCTCCGCGACGGCAGCGAGGTCCACATCCGACACGTCGCTCGAGATGATCGGCAGGCGCTGCTCGTGTTCATGCAGCGCCTCTCACTCGAGTCGCGACGTCTGCGCTTCTTCTCGCCGGCCTATGACCTCGAGTCCGCCGCGATCTGGGCGGCGAGTGCGGACGGTATCGATCATCTCGGGCTCGTCGCGCTGGGCTCGAGCGGTGAGGTTCTTGGGCATGCGGCCTGCGTGCGGATGTACGGGCCCCGCGCGGAGGTCGCCGTCGAGATCGACGAGTCGTGTCGTAAGCAGGGCCTGGCGACGCTGCTTCTGGGCAGGCTCGCTCGCGAGGCCGAACGAAAGCAGATCCGCTCGTTCGTCGCCGAGGTGCTCCCCGAGAACCACGCCATGCTCGCCGTTTTCTACGACGGCTTCGACGCCTCCAGCCATAGCGCGGACGGCGAAGTCGATATCGAGTTTCCCACCACCGCTTGGCGCCTTCCCGCACGGCGCCTCACCGACCCCGAACCGGAGGACCGAGAATGACGATCGATCTCACCCTGGACGCACCAGTGGGACTGAGCACGCGCGAACTGACTCTCCTCGACGCCTACTGGCGCGCGGCGAACTACCTCTCGGTCGGGCAGATCTACCTGCTCGATAACCCGCTCCTACGCGAACCGCTCCTGGCTGAGCACGTCAAGCCGCGGCTGCTCGGCCATTGGGGAACCACGCCCGGTCTGAACCTGCTCTACGCGCATGTCAACCGGGTGATCCGTCGCGAGGATCTCAATGCCATCTTCGTCACCGGCCCCGGCCATGGCGGACCGGCTCTGGTGGCCAACACCTATCTCGAGGGCACTTATTCCGAGGTCTACCCCCACATCGGACACGACGAGGAGGGCCTGCGGCGACTCTTTCGCCAGTTCTCGTTTCCCGGAGGCATACCGAGCCACGTCGCGCCGGAGACCCCCGGGTCGATCCACGAGGGCGGCGAGCTCGGGTACGGGCTCGTGCACGCCTACGGCGCCGTCCTCGACAACCCGGATCTGCTCGCGGTATGCGTCGTCGGCGACGGTGAGGCCGAGACCGGGCCGCTCGCGGCGAGCTGGCACTCGAACAAGTTCCTCGACCCCGTCAACGACGGGGCGGTGCTCCCGGTGCTGCATCTCAACGGCTATAAGATCGCCAATCCGACGGTCCTCGCGCGGATCCCCGAAGAGGAGCTGCGCTCGCTGTTCGAGGGCTACGGCTACTCGCCGCGGTTCGTCGAGGGCTCAGACCCCGCCGAAGTGCACCAGCTCCTCGCCGCCACGCTCGACCAGGTGGTCGCGGAGATCGCCTCGATCCAAGACGACGCCCGGGTGCGGGGATGCGAGGAGCGGCCGCGCTGGCCGATGATCATCCTGCGCACCCCGAAGGGATGGACGGGTCCGAAGTTCGTCGACGGGCTGCCCGCCGAGGGGAGCTGGCGCTCTCACCAGGTGCCACTTGCCGAGGTCCGCACCAACCGTGAGCATCGCGACCAGCTCGAGCAGTGGATGCGCTCCTACCGGCCCGAGGAGCTCTTCGACGAAGGCGGCGCGCTCCTCCCGGAGCTCGCAGCGCTCGCCCCTGACGGACACCGGCGCATGGGCGCCAACGCGCACGCGAACGGCGGACTGCTGCTGCGCGACCTCGATCTGCCCGACTTCCGCGCCTACGGCGCCAAGGTCAGGACCCCGGCCCAGACCTCGACCGAGCCGACGCGAGTGCTCGGCCACTGGCTGCGCGACGTCATCAGGGCCAATCCGCAGACCTTCCGGATCATGGGCCCCGACGAAACGGCATCGAATCGGCTCACCGGCGTGTTCGAAGCGACCGACCGGGTGTGGCAGGCAAGCCTGGAGTCAGGCGACGACCACCTCGCTCGGCACGGCCGGGTGATGGAGGTCCTCTCAGAGCATCTCTGCCAAGGCTGGCTCGAGGGATACCTCCTGACCGGCCGTCACGGCCTGTTCAACTGCTACGAGGCGTTCATCCATATCGTCGACTCGATGGTCAACCAGCACGCCAAGTGGCTCAAGGTGACCCGCGAGATCCCGTGGCGGGAGCCGATCGCGTCACTGAACTATCTGCTCACCTCGCACGTCTGGCGCCAGGACCACAACGGCTTCTCGCACCAGGACCCCGGGTTCATCGATCACGTCGTCAACAAGAAGGC